>CAMYNE010000110.1 GCA_947259675.1 uncultured Pirellulaceae bacterium | reverse complement strand
TCAGATGTCAAAGCCGATTCCCACACTCTTTCAGGGATCCACATTCCACAAATTTTTGCCTGCAGTCGACTGCGCAGCCAATCTGAGTATCGAGTGATTTGACCGATGCGATCGCGACCGGGAATCATGGTCAGAATTGGCTCGTAAAACGCTCCGCCGATGATTTCGATTCGGCCTGCTGCGACCAACTCGGCGATTCGATCCAGATACTCCGGGTGAAATTCCTGGAGCCAAGTGATTAACGGTCCACTGGTGTGAAGCGAAATGTTGATTTCGTCAAATGGCTCGAATACGTCCAGAAATGGAAGGTAGCTATCCTGGTAAGCCGCTTCGAAGACATTGTCGAAGTTGCCAACCGGTTGATGGTTGTGGAGAACGAGGCAAAGTTGAATTTGCGGATCCGTCATCTAAGAAAGTCCGTTCGTTGTGGTCTCAGTTGGTCAGTGAGTCATCATCGTTACTATGTTTTACTTGATTTTGGCTTATCAAATAGGTCGTATTTTAACGGTAATGCAAAATACACATCTTGCTTTTGTCCCGCGACCGTAATCACCTGAAAAGCTTACGAAATCGTTTCGCTCGGCTAATTGAATTCTGTTTTCTTCACTTATTGCATTCGTCGCGCGGCCGCTTCGGGTGAAACCGGATTAACCCATATATCGGTTCCCCATTCAAAACCGGCTGCGCAGGTTAACCTGGGAAACAATTCGAAATACCAGTGATCGTAGTCAGACGCCTCAAATGGTGCCATGTGTAGCAGCAGATTGTATGCAGGATGATCGAGCAAGTTTTCCAGGTGTTCGACAATAGATCGGCACAGATGGGCCAATTCATTTCGTTTTGCCGGTGGGCACTCAATAAAGCCGCCTTGGGGATCGGCGGGAACGATCCACACCTGAAACGCGAACCGGCTGGCAAATGGACAAAACACACAGAAGTTGTCTGTTTGCTTGATCATCCGAATTTTTTTCTCTTGTTCCCAGCTCATCACTCGTCGGATGAGCGATTGGCCGTGCTTTTGTACACTCTCCAGGTTTCGACTTAATCTGCCCTGAAGGTGTTGGCTGATAAGGGGTGAGCCAATCAGCTGCAGATGCACATGACCCAGCGATGCGCCGGCCGCCGAACGGCAATTCATGAACAACATGCCGTGACGGATCGACTCGTCTGCTTTCATGATCGCCAAACGGTGTTGACAAGCCGTGAAAGTGACGTGCATTTCCTCTTCGGTCAGTTCACTCAAACTGGCGACGTGTCGATTGGACGGAATAATGATTTCCTGCGAACCCAATCCGTTGTTTGCGTCATAAGGTCCGTTATCAAATCCGACATTATTCGTTGCCGAAAACGATGGATATTTGTTCGGCACAACTCGAACCGTCCAACTCGAAGGCTCGTCGCGTTCGCTCAACGGCTCACCGTCGACGTGGTAAGCCGCGAGCGTCTCGGGCGTCTCTTCTTCGTTGCCACGACAAAAAGGGCAAATCAACTGCTGCCGCACCTGTTCTAAAGGAATAAACTCAGTCGGTCGTTCGAGCCTGTTGCGTGCGATCGCAACCCAATTGCCGGTGACAGGATCGAAACGAATATCGGACATGCAGTACTAAACCGTCTGGTGAGATGCTAATTTTCTAGTTACGGTTTGCTTATACAGCTCAACGTACTTTCTGGCACTCGCCGCCCAGGACCAGTCACAGCGCATGCCAGTTTCGATTAGCTGATTCCAGGTGGACCGATCATTGACAAACATGTCGACAGCCAGTGCAATTGACGATTCGAGATCTTCGACCGTGAAAGGCTGAAAACTGAAACCGTTGGCAGTTTTGTCAGCAATGGTTTCCGTTGTTGCATTGACGACTGTATCCGCCAACCCGCCAGTTCGCCGAACAACCGGAACGGTTCCATAGGCCATGCTGTACATTTGATTCAAACCGCAGGGTTCAAATTCGCTGGGCATCAGAAATATGTCGGCTGCCGCTTCGATCTGGTGAGCCAACTCGTTGGAAAAGTCCAGAGTCAAGGCCAGCTTGTCGGGATACGTTCTTTTTAACCGGTTCAAGACCGCCTGATAATCTGCCTGACCGGTCCCCAGAATAACCCATTGAACATCTAAGGTTTCGAGCCATTGTTTCATGACGGGCAGAATCAGCGACCAACCTTTTTGACTTTCGAGTCGACCGATAATTCCGATCATCGGGATGTTTTGATCTGCGACTAGCCCACTTTCCTTTTGCATCACCGCTTTGCATGCCGATTTTCCCGCTACGAAGTTTGTGACATCGTAGTTTGCGGCAAGGACCGGATCCGTTTGGGGATTCCAATCATTAACGTCGATGCCGTTGAGGATGCCGGTGAGTTCATCAGATCTGTGTTGCAGCGTATCATGCAAACCGCAACCCTGCGCGGGCGTCTGAATCTCTTGGGCGTACGTCGGACTGACTGTGCTGATAGCGTCGGCGAACGCGATACCGGTCTTCAGCAGATTCAACTGACCGTAGAATTCCATTTGACGCCAGTTGAAGTATTTCCAGTCGAGCCCCGTTAACAACATATCCCAATGCCAGAAGCTTCCTTGATAAGCAAGGTTGTGAATCGTGATCAGGCTGGCGATGTTCTCAAAGGTCGCCGTACCGACATACTCGGTTTTCAGCAAGGCAGGGATCAATCCTGTTTGCCAGTCGTTCGCATGTATGATTTCCGGACTCAAATCGAGCATTCGCACAGATTCGAGGACGCTCCGGCAGAAAAAAACAAATCGCTCGCAGTTATCAACGTAGTCTTTTCCTTTGACTGTATACAAATGTTTTCTGTCAAAATAATCAGGCTGATTGACGAGATAAAAAGTGACGTCGCTACCGGGTAATCGGCTGTGGAGCAAATTTCCTTCAACCAATTTCGTGCCGAGCGGAATTTCGAATTCGATTTCAGTTGGCTCAATCGGAATACCCGAGTTGAGGCACGAACGATAAGCTGGCAGAAAGACTGTCACACGATGGCCAAGTCGACTAAGTTCGCGTGGCAGTGCTCCCGCCACGTCGGCCAGCCCACCTGTTTTGGCAAAGGGGGTGGCTTCGCTACTGGCAAAGAGAATGTCCATAGGAACTGACTGCGTTTTTGAACACAAATAGCTAATCTCTAATCTCAATCCTATTTGAAATGACATGTTTCATCCAAGACCACAATCATTTTCCGCAGTTTTTCGTGGCAAACCTGGAATCGCCCAACCCTCGTAAAATTCACGGATTCCTGCGAAGTTCGCAGATATCGAGCCGATCGATCAAGCCATTGACGTCATTCGGGGAATAACGACGATTCATCAGCCTAAATGTCGCCATCGAAAAATCAACTCTAGTGCGTGTCGCACGTGCGTATAGCGGTCGTGGCGCTTTGATTGCCGAGCGAAACCGACGAAAAGACGCCAAACTTAAACCAAACGCTCTCTAAGCCCCGCATTTCTGACGTTGGAGTTAAATTGCCGGCGTTGTTATCGCTTTGATCGCGGCGTCGATTTCGATCAGGATCCGCTCCACTGAATAGCCGGTTACATCGAGAATCGGAGCGTGCGTTGGCAAGCTTTGACGGCCAACTTCTCGAACGACCAGTTTTGGGATTGGATGTGGCTTTTTGGGAAGCGAGTCCACAAATTCGATAGACCAATCGGACAGAATATCGCCACATTGATCTGCAATCGCTCTGGATTGACTGATGCGGTCCGACACCCACAGAAGGTGATTCTCACGTTGATTGATCCGATCGAGCAGCTCATTAATCGACAAACCTGAATCTGGATGAACCATTTCCGCAGCAATTTTGGACGCGGGTTCCAAAACAAATCGCCGAAATGACATCCTCGGGTGTGGAACTGTGAGGTCCTGTTCTGCGATGATTTGATCGCCAAATAACAATAGATCAAGGTCAACGATTCTGGCGTCCCAGCGATCGCGCTTGGCTCGTCCCAGTTTCAATTCCATTCGCATCAACTGACGGTGCAATTCGCGTGGATCCAGCTTCGTTCGGATTCGAAAAACTCCATTAAGATATTCATTTTGACCCTCGCTCCCACCGACTGGAACCGTCCTAATCGTTGAACTCGCGGCGATGAGGTCGATATCGGCGGAGCTTTCGAGCGACTTTGTGACAAGTTCGTGGATCGCCCTTGAATCGCCTTGATTTGATCCGAACGCAATCAAACAATCAGCCATGAATGCCTCGACTGGATTTTGGGAAGATGAAGTTACACGTTCGCTGGCTGAAAATCGAGGCGTTGGCAAACGATCTGCTGATATTTAGCCGCCACAGCGCGCAAAAAAACGACAACGGGCTCCAAGCCTCATTGTCGCCTTGACTTTTCTGGATTCGTCAAATGATTGCAACTACTCCAGACAGTAAAGGTGTTCGTCAGCCCGCCCTCCTGGCCGCTGATAACGACATTGCTCGTTTGACTCGCCGTTTTCAAAATAAAAAGGCATGACTTCGCGCTTGATGTCCTTATACATGTCGCCCTACAAACACAAAACGGGTGAGGACTCCGATCCACACATAACCCTACGGTTAACGTGCCGACTATCGCATCCCTCGGTCGTCGCCACCCAATTCTCACCAGGGTAAGCCAACGCAACATTAATCAGGTAGGCAGTAACAAAGTGTGCAATGCGTCGCGTCGGTGGACACGTAATCGAACGGCCATTTGTTTCTTTGTTTGATACAATTGAAACTGTTCAATTACTCGAAACACGTTGCCAACAAATTGCACAATCAAAAACTAAAACTCGATGCGGTTTCTTAGCTTGTCAATTCAACAGGAAGTTAATTGGTAAGTGATTAATCTGGATTGTCCAAACTGTTTCAAAAATCTGTGGGTGCTTCGTTCCTTTCATCAACCAAGCACCAACAAATAATAATGTCAATTGTTGGAAACGAATCTATCCTTGGTTCGTAATGGAACATTGTGCCGACCAACTTTTTCTTGTCAAGCAAAGACTTAAACAAATTTTTGAAAAGCCGAACCAAACATCGTTTGAGAAAATCTTGTTGACCACGACAAAGATACAAGCTTGCATCAGCAACTTTTTTTTAATGCATGGGTTGACAATAAAACACTTCGAAAAAAAACGTCGGTTCAAATATCTTCGCGATTGTCAACCGCTAACTTGGAAAGTTTTTTATGTGAAAGTTCATAGGTTAGACCGTTTTGTTATCTGTCATTTGGATAAGCCAATTTTATAATCGTGTGTCCATTTTTTTTTTGCGAGAGTGACAGCATTGGAAATAATTCCATACCCACATCCGACGTTGCGACATAGATCCAAGTCAATCAAACGCGTGGATAAAGAACTGAAAAACGTAATCAGTGAAATGTTTGAGCTGATGTACGACGCGCGTGGGATCGGACTGGCAGCGAACCAAGTCGATCTTCCATTGCGAATGTTTGTCATCAATACCACGGGAGATCCTGACCAAATAGACGAGGAGCGCGTTTTCATCAATCCCGTCATCGATTCGCCAAAGGGCAAATCAGAAGCAGAAGAAGGGTGCCTCAGTTTGCCGGGCATTCTCGGAATGGTTGCCAGGCCCGCCCAAATACATGTTTCGGCCTATGATCTTTCGGGCAACACCGTGGATTTTGTCGCAGACGGGCTGTTGTCCCGCGTGATTCAGCATGAATACGATCATATCTTAGGCGTTTTGTTTATTGACCGACTCAGCGAATCCGCCCGTCGTCAACTCGATCAAGAACTCGAAGCATTTGTCCTCGACATGGACAATATGCGCGCAACGGGTAAATTTCTCGAAGATGAGAAAATTGGGCAACGCCTTGCTGTAATTGAATCAAAATATTGCTGAAAACCGGAACATAGTTCCAACCCTTTGTTGAGACTGAAGTTATGCGGATCGTGATGTTCGGCACAGGTCCATTCGCCGTGCCGAGTCTTGAAGCTTTGTTGAAATCGCCTCACAAAATACTCGCGTTGATCACTCGTCCGATAGTGGATGCAGGAAAAAGACGCAAGTCGCCCGAAAATCCGACTCGCCATCTGGGAGAGGCGGCTGGTGTAGAAATTCTGGCCCCTCTCGATGTTAACGAGCCCGATTCGGTCGCACTGCTCAAATCGTTGGCAGCTGATTTGTTTGTTGTTTGTGATTACGGCCAGATACTGTCCCGTGACTGCTTGGCAACAGCCCGGTTGGGTGGGATTAACCTGCATGGTTCTCTGCTTCCCAAGTACCGAGGTGCCGCCCCGGTAAACTGGGCCATCTATCATGGCGAAACGACTTTGGGAATCACCGTTATCCACATGTCGTCGTTTTTGGATGCGGGTCCTTGTCTTGCCAAAGCTGAATTAGAAATTACACCTTGTGACACGGCCGCAACGGTTGAACCCAAACTTGCAAAGTTGGGCGTAATGCCGGTTCTCGATGCGATTGAGACACTCTCAAAATGGGATGGAGAGTCTCAGATAGGTGAAAAACAGAATCGCAAGTTGGCAACCAAGGCACCACGACTCAAAAAATCCGATGGACTTATCGACTGGTCTCGAACCGCGAAACAGATTGTGGATCAAATTCGCGCCTTTAAACCCTGGCCCGGTACGTTCGCCAACTGGCATCCGCAAAATCGCGAACCAGTGAGATTGATCGTGCACTGGGCAGATGCGGTTGACGCGCATCCTGATGCGATCGATGTCGCTTCAGGTCGTGTTGCCGTGTGTGATAAGTCTCAACTGCTTGTACAGTCTGGTGAGGGACTTCTGTCAATCAAAAAGATTCAGCCGGCCGGCAAGCGTGAGATGGATATCGAAGAATTCTTGAGAGGTCA
>CAMYNE010000109.1 GCA_947259675.1 uncultured Pirellulaceae bacterium | reverse complement strand
TCTCCGAAGCGGGCTCCGTTCATTTCGAAACGAAAAAGTGATTCGTTCCCAACCTTATTTATTCTGGAATTCGTTAGTTCACGCGACACAATTTCTTGCGCGACATCCACATTTGCGGTTTCGATCAGCGAATACGATTTCAGTGGCGAGGCTGGTGACACGTTCTTCTTTTCAGAACTGAGACGAATCGGATAACTGTGAAACTATCAGGATAGCACGTCAATTTGCAACAAGCTAATCTGCTCGGTACGTTACATGCCAGATGTCATTATCGCCATTGATTCGTTCAACCAGAGTCCGCAATCATGGATTAACAAGGTAATCGGGACAAAAAAATGAAAATTGGAAAACTCCAGGTAGGCCTCGGGATCGGTCTTGTCGTAGGTCTAGTTGCCGGGCTTTATTTTTCCCAACAAGATGCGCCACTGACGGTAGCTTCAGCCAACGCAGCGACAAACGTAGAATCGACAAACAGGGCAAAGACTCTTGAATCACCAGCTGCCCCAATTGCTGTTCAAGATGAGCCGCTGATTTCTCCAACCGAAGCGCGGGAAAGAGACTTCTACACACCCAACAGCGAGGCCCTGGATCCGAATGAGATTCGGATCATCGCCTGTGGCACCGGAATGCCAACGCCACGACCAGCCCAGGCAGCAGCGTGCTTCCTCATGGAACTTGGTAATGGCGATAAGTTCATCTTCGATATTGGAGACGGAGCCGGGGAGCGGCTTTTTGCCCTACAGATTCCAACCGCGTTTTTGGATAAAGTCTTTATCGGCCATTTGCATGCCGACCATTTCGGAGATATCGGGTCATTGTTCGTTAGCGCTGGATTAGCCGGACGCTTTACTCCGTTGAGAATTTGGGGGCCGCGTGGTGCCACGCCGGAACTTGGCACCAAGGCTGCGATCGACGCCATGGAAAAAATGTATGCCTGGGACCTCGCTGGGCGCTTGGGCCAGACGGACGTCCGCGGCTTTACGACCGAGGTACATGAGTTCGATTACAAGAAAGAGCAAATCGTTTATCAGGAAAACGGTGTGACGATCCGATCATTTCCGGCCATTCATTCCATTGACGGCTCAGTCAGTTATTCGTTGGAGTGGAATGGCTTGAAAATTATCTACGGCAGCGACACGTTTCCCAACAAGTGGTTCATCGAGAACGCCAAGGGAGCCGACCTCGCGATTCATGAGTGTTTCATCGCGGTTCCCGATCTGATCTCAAAATATCGGCTCACGCCTGAAGCTGCCTTGCAGGTCGGAACGCAAATTCACACGGCTCCGGAGGCATTCGGCAAAGTCATGAGTATGGTCAAGCCGCGCCATGCTGTTGCTTATCATTTCTTTAAGGACACTGACACAACGCCAGGTGTGCTGGAAAGAGTACGCTCGACCTACGATGGGCCACTGAGTTTGGCGGAGGATTTCATGGTTTGGAATGTAACCAAGGACGGAATCCGGGAGCGAATGGCGGTCATCGACGAGCACACCTGGAACCCTCCCTTGGCCTATCCTGCCAAGCCAGTTTCTGCGGCAGACCGAGTCGGATATTCACCGGAGATTGAGGCCGGAAGGCTGGATATGAGCGAAGTGCTTAAACCCATTTTTGAACAAGCTGGCGAGGCACTTGGCAGAAAGTTCGAGTACCCGGACAAGTAGACCGTCGCGAACAGCGAGTCTCCCGGTTTGCCGTTAATCCGTTGTTCCCTGAGACGGTGTTCCAAATACTCGTCAAGGCGCGGTAGTTTTTGGGTTAGCCATTTATCGACCGTTTTTTGGATCGAGAGCTCGGTTGAGCAGGGCATTTGCCCCTCTGCTAACCTGCATCGGTCACATCGCCCGACTGCACGAACGGACGTTGCCAAACCGCATTTGCCAAACCGCATCGGCGTGAAACGCCGAAGCGGTTTCAGCCAATTCTTCGTGCATCCGGTTTGACACCTAAAGCAGATCTTTCGGTCTGTTGCGCGCTTCGGTCCGACCCACGGCATTCGTTACGAACTGAGTAGGTAGATCTGTCGGTCGATGAAACCGATCCGCAAGTGGCTGCAATACTACCATCACTGAACGAATTCATCAGACAAACAGTGAACTGAAATTGAGGACGATGAATCCGATACAAGCCGCGGTTCCAAGCAAAGGCAAAACTAGCGGATAATTTGGGCAGCCGTCCGGGGCTGGCACTTTGCGATATTTAATTACCAGCAATGAAGCATTTACCAACGCAAACACAATCAACAGGATGGTCGTGGTGGCTTTCGCCAAAGGTACAATCGGAAACCACAATGCCAGGGCCAGCACCAGCAAGACTACCATGCCTGTCGAATTGAGAGGCGTTTGCCGGCGAGGATGAACAACGGCCAACCAGTTGTGCCCTTGGCCTGTATTGCTCAGACCATACGCGACCCGTGAAGCCATGATGATTTGAATCAACGCTCCGTTGACTCCCGCCAGCATCCCGGTCCGGCTGATCGAGCCGACGCGTTGAGTCTTGTCCCGCTCAAACAGCATGCAGATCGCGCCAAAAAGGATCATGAGCACAGGTATCCACACATTCAAATTCCATTCCCCCGGGACTTCCGTCCATCTGGGAATCACCGAATACGCGTCGAGACGCGTCCAACTCGTGGCCACCTCCGGTATCTCCGGATGTTCGGCTGCCAAATACTGTGCATTAACTTGTTCCACGAACGACTCCAGGCCGCCACAGTTCGCCGCAATGATCACCACCACGACACAACTTGCCAGTGCTGACAAAATCGCTCCCCACAAAACGGCCCGAAAATCGCCGCGGAAGAACATCAGGATCGCCAGCGGAATCGCATACGTCGGTTTGCAACTGGCCAACATCAGCCCGACGCCCGACAGAAATGGATATTCGTCCGCGTATTCCAACGCCCATAAACAACCAAGCACATGCAGCAACGTGATCTGCATCCCGTAAAAATTCAGCAAGCCCGGTCGGCAAAAAATAATCAGCGCAGCGAGGATGGCAACCGAACCAAAACAAAACGAATTGGAAACCCTGGAATATCGAAAAATCAACACGCAGATCCAAATCACCAAGGCAAAATTGGATGCGGCGAATGCAATTTCCGAGTACTTCAGCTGCAGGAATCCGAACGGCGCGTGGATCAAAAGAGTCGTTGGCGCAAACAACGGGAATCCACGGCCATCTGGATGAAAACTCTGATACTCGGCGGAGTAGGGATTTATACCCGTCAAAAACGCCCTTACCGGATAATAGACGGCGTTATGAAAATCGCGAAAGCCCTGATTTGAATCAAATCGAGGGTCAACAATTTCACCCGGAACGCTGTGCCGCGAGTAAGCACGTGTACAAACGACCCCAATCACAGACGCAAGAAGCAGGAAACCGATCAAGTTCAAGAACCAGACTTTTACGCTCACATCAGATTGTCGTTCCTTAAGATTCAATGGATCAAACTAATTCGAGTTGGGTCAATTATGTTAGCGTTAGAAATTTGTTTTCAAGTTCCGTCTCTGAATTCTCACGAATCCAGCTACGATCACGAATAAAGCTGCGGCAATCGTTTTCGGGATTAGTTGGCTTCTGCCAGACTGCCTGAAATTCCAATTGTCGCGGTCGAGACCGAGCGATCGGCAATCGAAGAACGAGTCAGACTCTTGGCGTGCTCACGCAGTGTAACGACTTCATAATGCTTACAGAACATTCCAATTATTTCTGAAAGCAGCTGAATTTTCTTTTCAGCCGGTTGGTCCATTGCCGGAAAAAACGACAAATCCCGATCGTCTTCAGCGCCAAGAAAGTCCAACGGGTGCAACAAGAACGAAGGCTGAACACGAAAAGCCCAGCACATTTTCAAAGTCTTCCAGAAATACATTTTCGCAAGCGTTTTCGAAAATTTCCCCAAGTACAACAAATAGCTCGCATGGATCGGAATCTTGAAAATCGGCATCGTCGTAACTGGGATTTCAATCAACCGCTCCGTACCCGCGTTCCAAAAGTAAGGTTGATTGGATTGCATTCCGTTTCGCCAGGTTCCGAACAAAGACTTTCGTTCTTTTTTCTGTTCGGGCGACAGTTTAGATGTCATGAAGTAATACGCCCGCGCCAGAGGGCCCAGAAAAGTTGGAAATGTTGTGCAGTCGTATTCGTAACCGCGGCGAATCAACGCCTTCAATACCTGGTCCGACAAACTGAAACCAGGGCCCCGAAATCCAACCGTTCGTTGTCCCGTCGCTTCAAAAATTGCGTTTTCGCTATGCTCGAGTTCCTCATCAAGCTCTTCGGGTGTGTACAAATGCAACCATGGCTCATGATGAAAAGAATGGTTACCAATCTCGTGCCCCGCTTCGGCAACCCATAAAAGTGGTTCCTTGTTTTTTTCAATCACCGCGTCCTGTCCCACGACAAACACGGTAATGTGGAGCTTTCGATCGGAAAGAAATTCAAGTAATCTGGGCACGACGAGATCCAGATAGCTGGGAAACGAATCCCAATCTGGATTGCCATGCGTTTTCAAATAGGCCCACTTGTTGTCAAGGTCGAGTGACAAGCTCGCGAGTGGTTTTGTTTTATACTCATCCATCCCATGAGTCTCGATGTTCTTTAACGTTGAGTTCGATGTCGACTGAGTATTTGCGATGACAAGACGGACAGGAGCGATCTACTTCCGGTGACCTGTTTTCAATGTCCGCGAATCGTTTCAGGAGTTGACCACAGCGGCAAACGAATCCGATGCTTCGACCCGGGCTCCCAATAACCAGATGAAAATCAGGAACATCGCGGGTGATGACACTCCCCATTCCGATCATGGCGAACCGGCCGATCGTCAAATTGCAACCGATGATACAACCCGCTCCGATGGTAGCTCCGGCTTTGACCGTCGTGGAACAGGTCTCTTCGTCCGGAGCTGAACTCAGCAGGTGCATCAGGTCCGGCGTTGCCGCCCTGGGAAATCGGTCATTCGTGAAGATGGTTCCCGCACTTATCATGACTCCGTCTTCAATCGTGACGCCGTAGCAAATGTAGACGTTGGAGTTGATTTTTACCCGGTTTCCGATCTGTACTTCATAGGCGATTATCGACTTGCCGCCAATGATGCACTCTTCACCAATCTTGGCGTGATGGCGAACGTGGACATGGTCCCAAATGCTGGAACCGGAACCGATTTCGACTCCTTCCTCAATCATCGCGGTATCGTGAATTCTTACGTTTTTGTGAATCATCGTTTGTGACTCGGGAACGGATCAAATATCACCAGAAGTTCCACTGGTGATCAGGCTGATGCGTTGGTTGTTGGTTTTTGAATTATTATGCTTTTATTTCCGCCACATAATCGACCTGTTGCCAGTTGCTCGCGTGCATCGCCTGGTAAGCGGCTTCAACAATACAGACCGAAGCAATTCCGTCTTCCGGTGAAATAACGAGAGCTTCGTTGGTCACAATCGCAGCGCAAAAGTTTTCAAGTTGCTTGCGGAACGATTCCATTTTGTTGTATCCAGTTCCGAACTCGGTCCATTGCTTTTCACCTTTCATTTTCAGCCGTGAACCGCGCCAGCCAATTTCGATGGTTCCTTCACTGCCATACAAACTGATGAAATACGGAACGTCCTTGTGAAGGCTCCAGGAAAGATCGATACAGCCAAGAGTTCCATGTTCCGAGCGGACAAAGACGTGAACCGTATCTTCGACAGGGAGGTTCTGAATCCTTTTTCCTTCCACAACGCGAATCTCGGCAAGGCTGCCCAAAAAGTATCGCATGATGTCAAGCGAATGGGTTCCGTTGTCGATTAAAACTCCGCCACCAGAAATTTCTGGATTCGAATTCCAACGAGTCGACATGTCGACCTCGCCCGTAAAACAATTTTCGTAGAGCACGATTTCGCCGAGTTTACCTTCGTCGACCATTTGTTTCGCCTTGTTGACATCGTCGACAAACCGAAACTTGGAAGCCATGGTAAAGATCGCTCCACCTTCCTTGGCTGCCTTTGCCATCGCCACGGCGCTCGCCGAGTCAATGGCCAACGGTTTTTCACAAAGGACGTGAATGCCGTTACTCAAAAAGCCAATACTCTGTTCGGGATGGTACAGCGGAGGAGTGGAAACAATGACGGCGTCGACCATCTCGGCCGCCTGCATGGCTTCGTGGCTGTCGAAAGGAGTTGCGCCATGCTCGCCGGCCATCTTTCGGGCAGCATCGATATTACAGTCCGCCACAGCGACGAGTTTTGAAGTCGAGATATCTTTAATCGCAGTTGAATAAGCTTGGGCAATTCCGCCGGCACCGATTAGGCCAAACCGGATTGTTCGATCGTTAATCATGATGAATTCTCATTGTTGTGAATCTACGAACTCGCCGTCAGGAGAGTTAACTCAATTTTCTAACCGAATCCGAAATCGCTGACGCAATATAGTCAACGTGCGGTTCGGTATACATCTCGTTCCAGGGCAATACCAGGATCGACTCAAGTCCCGCAAAGGTGCCCGGATAGAGTTCGGGCGAATAATCGCATGCTTCGGGGCGAGCATGTGTAAACGGGAAGCGGCTGTTTCCGAATGTGCGTTGGTCTCTCAAAACTTCGCACTGAAATGCGGGTTTTTGAATGTATCGAGGCGCGGAAAAGATACCGAACTCCTCTCGCAACGTCTTCGCCAGACCAACGGCGCCCTCCTCAACTACGGTCCCGTCAATATTCAAGCAGTATCTCCAATACGTGTGAATTGAATTTTCTGAAACTCGTGGAGTCTTGACGCCGCGGAGGCCTTGAAGTTTATCTGACAAGGCGTCGGCCAATTTGATGCGAGTGTTTACCGAATCAGCCAGTTTTTCCAATTGAGCGAGCGCGACTGCCCCGGTTAGTTCGTTCATCCGGTAGTTTGGCGCCAGGAAATAGTGATCTGGATTGTTATCACCGTATCCCCAAGCCTTATTGATGAAAAGAAACATGCGGCGAGCAAGATCTTCGTTGTTGGAGACGACAATTCCACCTTCTCCAGTCGTGATGTGTTTGCCTTGCTGCAGACTGAAGCAACCGATCTCACCGATGGTGCCGATCCACTGTCCGTTTTGCTTTGCAAGGAAAGCCTGAGCACAATCTTCGATGACAGGAATATTCTTCGAACGGGCCAACTCCATGATTTCACCCATTTCACATGGATTACCAAACAGGTGAGTTACGATGATCGCTTTGGTTCGTTCGCTGAGGACTTTCTCGATCGACTCTGCGGTAACATTGAGCGTGTCCGCATCAACGTCTGCAAACACCGGAACTGCGCTCTGATAGAGGATGGGCGTCAATGCGCCCATGTCGGTAATCGATGTCGTCACAAACTCGTCGCCCGGTTCCGGGTCAATCGCAGCGTAAGCAGTATGCAATGCGGCGGTTCCATGGGATGCGCAAAGAGCGCGTTTCACGCCCAGCATTTCCGCAAACCTGGCTTCAAAGTCCTTTACGAATGTGCCTTTGGTACTCGTTAGCGTACCGCTTTCGATTGCTTCTCCCAGCAACTTTATTTCTTCATCACCAAGCATTCGACCAGAAGAGTTCTGGTCAGAAGGAAGCGAAATCATTTCTTCCGTTTTATGGATCATTATTCAATCGTGCCCGTTATCAAGGTTGTGTATTCAGATGTTGGCTTTGACGTGCCATGGGTGTTGGCGGAGAATTTTTTAACTTTGACAAGACGATCTTTGCCATGAGCATCAGGTGACGCCAAGTGACCCTGGCGACGCGGCATTTGGATTGTCCGATCTGGCGAACATGGAGCGTAGTCGGTACTTCCAGGATCCCCCATTCGCCTTGCTGCTCGATTCTCCAAACTAGTTCCGCGGTACCGACAAATCCAGTGTTTTCCAGCCCAATATTCTCCACGACGCTTTTTCTAAATGCTCGAAAACAACTGGTGTAGCAATATAGTTTGTTGGACAACATTAATCGGTAAAGGAACGATGCGAAACGCGAAAGAACAAGCCGCCACGCCACCATGTTCTCTACCTGTCCATCCGGATGATATGGCGAACCCGTCACCATGGCGATGCCCTCGGTTAACCCCTCGATCAAATTCGGAAGCTCGTTCGGATGGTAAGTACAATCCGAATCCATCGAACACACAATCTCGGTCTCGGCAGCCCTGGTTCCAGTCATAATCGCAGCCATCAATCCCGTGTTTCGCTCGTGCTGCAACAGTTGACAGTTGTCCCAATCCCCAAAATGATCGGCCAGCAACTTCCTGGTATCGTCCTTACTTCCGTCGTCGACGAGAATAATCTCAAACGCAAATCGTTCCTCATGTTCATCGACAAGTTCCTTCAGCGTATTTGCAAGGCTTTCGATTCCTGGCCCTTCGTTAAAGCAGGGAATCACGACCGTCGCGTGCGTCTTCGTCGATAGACTTACCCGTGAATCTTGCCGAATCGAATTAGTTTTGGTTTCGGCCATCTATAGATTTGCACTCTTGGCATGTGTAGCGACGTTGTTGTTGCGCTGAACTGGCAATTTAGTAACGGACTCGATCACTTTGAAGAACTTGTTGGCTGTACGTTCGGGCGTGATCATTTCCACCGATTTGCGCGCAAATCGACTCATTGCCTGAATTTCGCTCGTATCAGTTCGCAACGCCGAATCAATCGCTGCCTCGGTTTCCAGACGATCATCCGGTGCAAAGGACCAACCATTTTGTCCTTCCACCAAGAGGTCCTCAACG
>CAMYNE010000108.1 GCA_947259675.1 uncultured Pirellulaceae bacterium | reverse complement strand
ATATTGTCGGGATAGAAAAAATCTCGTTCAGCTCCGCCAGCGAGTTGAACGGGTTTTTTCCATGCGATGGATGGCCATTCGCGTTTTTTCGGTCACCGATTCCGAAAAGCTCAACCGTTTTTGAGTCCAAACAAATATCGACCCTTTTTTCAAATACCCATACGTTTTACGGATAGTTTCCGGCCGTCGGAATGCGGTTGTTGCTTGGTTCTGAAAAATGGGCGGAATAGCTCACTCAAAACAATAGTTGCTGCAGCCATGTTTTTGTGCCAGGTCAAATTCCGAGAAAAGACGCTCGAATATACAATGGCACACACTTTGCGTGGAGTTACTCCAACGAGTGTAAAGAAGACGCAAAGGTAGCTTGCACCGTTGTTGAAGTCTGCGAAAACGTAGATTTTTCGTGAATTCTTGTGAGAACTGGCGGCTTGAAGGAATGCTTGAATTAACTAACGTCAGCAAACGGTTTGGCGAACTACAAGCGCTTCAGCCGACGACACTAAAGATCGAGCCGGGCAAGACGACAGCGCTGCTTGGCCCTAGCGGGTGTGGCAAGTCCACAATACTGCGCATCATTGTCGGTTTGATCCAGTCGGATACGGGCAGCCTCGTCTTTGATGATCAGCCCGTCACGCCAGAGAACATTCTTCAATTCCGCCATCGTATGGGATACATGATTCAGGATGGTGGCCTGTTTCCGCATCTGTCTGTCCGGAACAATGTGACTTTGCTGGCCAAGCACTTGAAACGTGAATCCGACTGGATTGAAGAGCGACTACTCGAAATGACTCAACTCACGCACTTGCCATCGGAATCTCTGGATCGGTTCCCAGCCCAGATCTCTGGCGGCCAGCGGCAGCGTGTTGCCTTAATGCGAGCCTTGTTTCTCGATCCGGACGTCCTTCTGCTGGACGAGCCGATGGGGGCACTCGACCCGCTGATTCGTTCTGAACTGCAGCAAGAGTTGCGTGAGATTTTCCAAAGACTTGAAAAGACCGTGATTGTGGTGACTCACGACATCGGCGAGGCAGGTTTTCTCGCAGATGTTATCTGTCTGCTCAAGGACGGCAGGATCGTACAGAGCGGGACGCTTGAGGACCTGGCGCGAGATCCGGCGGAAGCCTTCGTGACGTCGTTCATTAATGCTCAACGTAGTCCGCTCGAGTCATTGGGTGGGGTCAGCTAATGTCAAAGCACTGTTTCTTATTCTCAGTAGCGATCGCGGCGGCAGCGATGCTCCTGCCGGCCAACACCTCCGCGCAGGAATCAGCCAAGCTGAAAGTAAAGATTGGTTCCAAGGCGTTTACGGAGAATGCGATACTGGGAGAAATGGTGGTACTGTTGGCCGAACAACAAGGTATGGAAACAACACATACCAAGGAACTGGGAACCCGTAACTGCTGGACGGCGTTGCTGACCGGAGAGATTGACATTTATCCAGAGTACACCGGCACGATGCGGGAAGAGTTGTTTGCCGGCGATATTCTGCCAGACGATGATGCTTTGCGGGGTAAACTGGCCGAGAACAGTATCCTGATGACCTCGCCGCTTGGCTTCAACAACACGTACGCGATCGGAATGAAGGAAGAACTGGCTGAAGAGCTGGGAATAACCCGCATTTCCGATTTGAGGGATCATCCGAACCTGAAGTTTCGATTCAGCAACGAATTCATGGATCGAGGGGACGGCTGGCCAAGTATGCGTGAAAACTACAAATTGCAGCACGAGGATGTCCGCGGCGTGGAACACGGCCTCGCCTATCGAGCCTTGGACACAGGCAACGCGGATGTGACGGATGTTTACTCGACGGATTCGAATATCGCCCGCTATGGGCTACGCGTGCTTGAGGATGACCGCGCTCACTTTCCGCGATATGAAGCCGTGTTTATCTACCGAGCGGATCTTCCCGGGCGGGCGCCGGAACTGGTTGAGGCTATCAATCGTTTGTCCGGAACGATCAATGACGACAAAATGCTTTCGCTGAACCAACAGGTCGAACTCAAGCATCTCCCGGATACTCGTGTCGCGGCGAACTTTCTCAACGAAACGTTGGGCCTGGAAATTGAAGTCCAGGAGTTCGGATTACTCGATCGGGTCCTGAAAACGACGATGGAGCATCTGGTTCTGGTTGTCACGTCACTGGCTGCGGCGATTGCGGTGGCTTTGCCGTTGGGAATCGTCGCGGCGAAAAAACCGGTGGCAGGGCAATTTATTGTCGGTACCGCCGAAATCATTCAAACCATTCCCGGTCTTGCACTCTTGATATTCATGTCGGTAGGTTTTGCCTTGGTCAGCCTCCCCACATTGGGGGCATTCCCGGTGATCGTGGCGTTGTTCATGTACAGCTTGCTGCCGATTATTCGCAACACCATGACAGGCCTGACCGACGTACCGAACTCGATGAAGGAATCGGCGATCGCGTTGGGTCTAACCCCTGCGGCCCGTTTACGATTGATTGAATTGCCGATGGCCTCCCGGATGATCCTTGCCGGTATCAAGACGACAGCGGTGATCAATGTGGGGTATGCAGCACTGGGCGGACTCATCGGGGCAGGCGGGTATGGGCAACCCATCATGACCGGGCTGCGACTCAACAGCGAAGCATTAATGCTGGAGGGTGCATTGCCGGCCGCGTTGTTGGCGCTCGTGGTTAAGTGGGGTTTTGAAATTTCCGAACGGTTTCTTGTTCCAAAAGGCTTGCGATTGAAACCAACGAAATAGAAACCGCGCGGCACGGATCATTCGTTTGGCGGCACGGCTGCCCGTTTCGATCTGTCACGAAAAACGGCAACTTGGAGAGGCTGAATATCCCAGATTTCTATTCCGGTTCGATCAGCTTAAAAACAAGTACGGCAGAAATCACCACCAACAAGACTCCGCCGATCTTAACAGCGCCAACGGCTGTTGCCCAAATTCGAATGTGGCGATGGACTAAAGTGCCTAGCACGTGGCCGTCGGTCGAGATGGTTGACTTTTCGCAATTCTTGTGTCGGCTTTTGGCGCCTGGTGAAGCTAATCGGGTTTTGCACGCCGCAACGGCACGCCGTCACCGTTGCATTTCAATTGCCTGCATGAACCCGTTAATCTCGTCGACAAATTCCTCTAGCCATAAGTTGTTATGTCCGAGACCCTCAGCGTGGATGAATCTCTTGTTGTCCGCTGGAGAAGCAGCGTAAAGTCTCTCGCCCAATTCGAGCGGAACGATATTGTCCTCCGTTCCATGGATCTGCAAGAGGGGAACTTGAGATCTAGAAACGGCTGATACCGAGTCAAACCGGTTTCGCATCAGCCATTTCACGGGAAGCCACGGAAAGGCCACCGCCGCAACGTCAACCATCGACGAAAAATTGCTGACAAGCACCATCGCCATGGGGGGCAGTTCGCAACAAACTTGTACGGCTACTCCGCCACCCAGCGAGCGGCCCAAGTAGGTAATCTCATCGGGTGATTTATTTGTTCGCTCGCACAACCATTTCACCGCTGCCATTCCATCAGCTACCACGCCTTTTTCAAAAGGAGTCCCATCACTTTTTCCATAGCCGCGGTAATCAAAGACCAGAATGTTGGAGTTTAGTTGTTTCGAAAGTTGTTTCGCTTCTGGGCCCATCATGGCGACGTTTTCGCCATTTCCATGAAAGAAAACCAAATGGTTTTGCCGGCCGTTTTGGGCGAAATACCAGCCATGAAGTTTTGTTCCGTCAGCTGAATTGAACCAGACTTCCTCGGCGCCCAAACCTTCGTGATCGAAATCGCCCACATTCGATCGCGGCGCCGGATAAACGAGATAGTTTTCGAACAGGACCACGGGTTTAACGGCAAATGACTGTAACTGATTTGGAACTTGTCACGATCTAGGGTGCATTGGCGAATTCACGTTTTTCCATCGCCAGCCAGGCATCATTCTTGTCGTAAAATGTAGGCGGCTCGTACGTCCAACCGTCTTTCAACCGTTGCTCTTCTGCGCGTAGTTTTTCCAGTACGAACGGGCCCGCTGCCTGGGCGAAATGTTCGGCTTGTTCTCCAAACTCCGCAAACAACTCGTCCTGTAATGCCGTAAACCGTTTCTGCAGTCTCGGGTCGTCGCGATAGTACTCCAGCGCGGCCGCCACCATCGGTACGCCGTGTTTGACGAGGTCTCTCGATTCCCATGCGAACCGTTTGCGAACACGGGTGTCCGGATGGTGTTTGTATTTCCGCCATCCTTTCAGTGTTGTGCAAATGGCGCGCAGGACACTCGGGCCGTTCACCGCAAAATCGCGATTGAATGCACGCAACAAGAACTCGGTTTCCTGTCCCTCGCAAATTAACGGATGATAAAAATTGAAACGGTATTGCCCGTGGTGGTCGCTGGTCGGTACTTCCGATTCGTCCCTGATTTTCCCCTGGACTTTCAAGTCATTGTACAGGGGCGTTCCGGCAAGTGCCGTGTACAGCATGAATTGATGAAAATCGGTATCGTGACTGACCGCATGGTCAATGACCCGATCGATGTTTTCCGGTGAATGATCTTCCATCCCAATGATTGACGAGCCCAATACACGAATTCCGTTCTCCTGAAGCTGGCGAACAAGCGGGCGGGTATCGATACCCTTGAGTTTGGCGTATTGGCTGGCCTCGCCTTCCAGGCCCATCCAGACCCACGAGATCCCCAAGCGAACCAGCTGATCCGTCGTGTACTTGTTCAGGACGTTGGCAGAACTGAACACATTGAATGACCATGACTTGTTATGCTCCTCCATCAACTCCAGTAGTCGGAGAGCCCGAGGGCGCTGCAGCAAAAAATTCTCGTCCATCACGAAGAATGATCTTGCGTTCATGGACGATTCCAGTGCGCAGATGATATCGAACAGTTCGTCACCGCTGTCAAAGAAGTTCACAAACTTGCCTTTACCGCCGAACATCGCCGAGGTCACGCAAAAATTGCATCCCAAAGGACAACCGACCGACGGGATCAGGGTCGCTGTCCGATCACGAGGTTTGATATTTACCGTCGTCCCCATGTTCCGGTAATCGACATAGGTCGGGATTTCCGGATGCAGCAGCGGTCGATCCGGATCCTCGCCCAGATATTTTCGAAACCAGCGAACGCCTTCGCCCTTCACGATTTCATCCGCTTCGATACGCTCGTGCAGATCCGGCAGGTTGGCAACATGCCCACCAACGACGAGGGTTGCATCAGGCTGGTATTGCCTTACCAGCTCACACATCTTTTTCACTTTCAACACGTTGATCGTGATGCTGCCGATGCCAATGATGTCGTACCGGTTGTCCCGGATTTCCTCGATGAATCGATCGAGTGTTGGGAAATCCAGCATGATACAGGGAGCCTGTATGTTGGCCTGAATGAACAGCATCCCGAACGACCGATTGAACATTCGGAGGGAGAACGGTCCCTGAACCCGTGTGACCTGGTTGTGCCACAATTCCATCGGGTTGATTTTCTGACTGCCAAACTCGTCATCCCGGGCATAGGGACCAAAGACACTGCTCAACAGGATGCGTGTATGTTTTCGTATTGGAGGTGTTCCGTTTTGTAAATCCATTTCACCACTCCCGCACACAACGTGCCAACATTACGTTGAGCGAAGCCTAAGGCGAACACGATGCCGCGTCAACATGACTCGCTTCGTTATCCGCGGATTATTGACGACCAGGGGAGGGGGCAGCTTCCAAAGTTGAACGATCAACACCGTGGCCACTGATTCCGGTGTGCCAGATCATCAGTAACAAACACGAAAGGACAAATAATGCGACCAAAATCACAGATGCTGATCTGGAACATCCGAAAGGGCTTCCGGAACTTGTATCGGAAGGTTCCTTAAGACTCAAGCGATCAACTCATCATTGGCCGCACGCACATTTGCAGCACTCACCCAATTCTCGACCAGCATCAAAATCGATAAGAATAAGATTAGGATACCGTAAACGGGCAGAGTCAATGTTAACACGCTGACGAAGCCCATTAGCCCAAGCAATGAAAAGCCGATCGTTCGCCACAAATTACTTGACTTGTTTAACGCTCGAAAGGATCGGTAAACAATCCAAGCCAAAACGCAAATCAGCAACGCCAAGCCGACCGTCAACCAACGCGAAAACGTCTGGTCGACAATCGGGTGCGCCGTAACCGTTGCGTTTCCGCGCGGTGACTTGAAGTAATAGCTTACCCCGCGGGTTGGCAATTCAATATCCAGGCTTGATAAGGGCGCTACGTATTCGACGTCCTGTCGAGCGATTTCATCCACTTGACGCCCCGCACTGGGGACGCCAGCGACGGCCGCTTCGCCACTACGTCGACCAGATCCCGCGACTGGATCGCCTGGGGCAGCATCAGACTCATCTTGTCCCCCTTGTGGTAGGTTGGCGAGTTGCGGGTTGTCAAAACTGATCGAGTCGTCAATCACCAATTGTTTGTTTTGAACAATTTTTACCGCCTCTTCCTCGCCCCGTTTCGAACTTAAACGTGATTGGTCTGATGTTTTTGCTTTGGACTTCTTGCCCTCTTTTTCGAAGTACAATTGGTTTCGCGAAAACCATTCTGCGTCGAATTGTTTACCAGCTTGTTCGTTCATTTGACCTTGTTGATCTTCGACGGTCTGGACTTCGTAGCCAAAATTCTTGAGCCCTCTGGTCACCGAGTTTCTGGCAAGCTCCGCTTTTTGGTTTTCAAGCAAAACATTTAAATTCGCGCGATTGTCCCCGAAAAGCTGGGCCGATTTTGAAAGCTGATGGCCTGCTTGCTGTTCACCCGATTCAGAATAAAGAATTTGGGCTCCAGCCGATAGCTTGGCTTTTTCAATAGCTTTTTTGTTAAACTCAAGCTGGCTATGAAAAGCAATTTGACCACTTGCCTCTTCGTATT
>CAMYNE010000107.1 GCA_947259675.1 uncultured Pirellulaceae bacterium | reverse complement strand
TTACGCTACGCGTGTTAAGTTCAACTTTTACGTTCGTGGAACCTCCGTTCGGTTGAAATTGAAAAATCGTCTGAAAGTGCGCTCCGCAAGAATTTGCTTCGACGATATATTTTTTGTTTTGCTCAAACTCGGTTATTTCCATTTCTTCAGTGGATTCACGACCGAACATGATCCGAGTTTCTCGGAATCGAGTCCCTTTTCCGATGGGATCGTCCGTCAAGATCTCAATATTCTCAATTCCGTCAATTCGTGCGGCGGCATTGGCAAAATCTGAATAGACGCGAAATACATTATCGATCGGTGCGTTGACGGTTCGGTTCAAAGAAAAGTTCATTATCAAAACCCTCTGATTCTCTCGTGGATAGAACAGCAATTGTCTACTATTTACAGATGCGGGAAACGAGCCGGTTTCTATCACAAACTTTCATTATTTTTCCGGTTCCGAAGTTCTTACCACTAATTGGACAGCGCCATACTCGGTCTCTCGCACGGAAGAACACGATGTTTCACGAAGATGTGAGCGGCAAGGCGCTAGCCGCCGGTTCGATCCAGAAAAACCGGCGACTAGCGCCTTGCCGCTCATAGAAAGTGGTGCTGTCACCTAATGACCGCAAAAAAAGAAGAATTTCCCCGAAGGTGGATCGCGCGTGAAATCGTATGAATCCGGATAAACTTTCCGGAGACTCAACCAGGTACGAAGGTTTTTACGATCCCAAAGCGTTCCTGCAAAGATTCGACTTCCATTTCACGTTCACGAAGCGCTTGGAGCGCTTCGACTGCAGCTTCGGCGGCCTGAATGGTCGTGATACATGGGATTCCGTGTTGCACGGCTGTTGCCCGAATTCGTCCTTCGTCGGTTCGAGCTCCCTTGCCGTTTGGCGTATTCAGGATCAAAT
This sequence comes from uncultured Pirellulaceae bacterium, assembly GCA_947259675.1. Lineage (GTDB taxonomy): Bacteria > Planctomycetota > Planctomycetia > Pirellulales > Pirellulaceae > Mariniblastus. The sequence goes on along the minus strand of CAMYNE010000107.1, from coordinate 5,969 downwards.
CAACCGCTTCATTTTTCATGTGATCGATCAAGTTGGGATGACCTTCGACGATTTTCTTTACACGTTCGACGGGGATGCCGGCTTGTTCGATTCGCAGCGCCGTTCCTTCGGTCGCAAGGATTTCATAACCCATGCGATGGAGTTTTTCAGCGACGGCGACGGCACGATCCTTATGAATCGTGCTGACGCTGACAAAAATGCGGCCTTGGCTGGGCAACACGACGCCTGCGGCCAATTGGCTTTTGGCAAACGCGATTGGAAAATCGGGACTGACTCCCATCACTTCTCCGGTACTTCGCATTTCGGGACCAAGTACGATATCGACGCCGGCAAACTTCCGAAACGGAAAGACGCTTTCTTTGACCGAAACGTGTTTTGGAATGATTGGCTCGAGTTCATTCAGTTCCGCCAATCGTTTTCCGGTCATGACCTTGGCAGCGATGTCGGCGACGGAACGTCCGGTCGCTTTGGCCACAAACGGAACGGTCCGACTGGCTCGCGGATTGACTTCCAACACGTAAACGTTTGAGAATCCGTTTTCCTTTTTGACGGCAAACTGAACATTCATCAGGCCGACGACGTTAAGATGTTTCGCCATCGCGGTAGTGGATTCGCGAATTTCCTCGATGGTTTCGTCGTCCAGCGTGTAAGGAGGAATGGAACAAGCGGAATCGCCAGAGTGAACCCCAGCTTCTTCAATGTGTTCCATGATTCCAGCGATGAGGACATCGTGCCCGTCGCAAATGCAATCGACATCGACTTCGATCGCTTCTTCCAGAAAACGATCGATGAGCACGGGTTGTCCCTGCGAAACGAGAAAAGCTTCCCGGACAAAACGTTCGAATTGGGCTTTGTCGTAGCAGATTTCCATGGCTCGACCACCCAGCACAAAACTCGGGCGGACAAGAGCCGGAAACCCGACTTCCGAGGCAACTTGCCGCGCTTCGTTCATGGTGCGGGCGATGCCGTTGGCGGGTTGTTTGAGCCCAAGTCGTTGCAACAATTGTTGAAACTTTTCCCGATCTTCGGCTGCGTCGATCGTATCAACACTGGTGCCAATAATCGGAACCCCTTGCGCCGAAAGTGCGCGGGCCAGGTTGAGCGGAGTCTGTCCACCAAATTGCACGATCACGCCATCGGGTTGAATGCGATCGCAGATATTAAGCACATCTTCAACGGTTAACGGCTCAAAGAACAGCAGATCGCTGGTGTCATAGTCGGTACTAACGGTCTCCGGATTCGAATTGACCATCACGGATTCGATTCCGAGCTCGCGAAGTGCGAAACTGGCGTGGCAGCAGCAATAGTCGAATTCAATTCCCTGGCCAATCCGGTTGGGACCACCGCCAAGGATCATGATTCGCTGCTTGCCTTCCGGTTTCGGAGGAGTTTCGTCTTCTTGTTCGTAGGTTGAGTAGTAGTACGGCGTGTAGGCTTCAAATTCGGCGGCACAGGTGTCGACGGCTTTGAACGTTACCACGACGCCTTTGTTTAAGCGGAGTTTGCGAACCTCAATCTCGGGCAAGTTCCAGATTGTGGAAAGCTGCCGATCCGAAAAACCGTACTGTTTGGCTTGTCGCATCAACATGGTGTCAATCTCAAGCGGATTCTCCACGGCGAGGAGCGTTTCTTCCATTTCCACGATGCCAGCCAGAAGCTCCAGAAACCAACGGTCAATAAACGTGAGGTTATGAATCTCGTCGACCGTCATTCCCGACTTGAGCGCGTAACGAATAAACCACGGGCGTTTTTCGTTGGGCACGGAAAGCTTGGAGCGGATGGTGCCGTGATCTGGTTGTTCATCGGTTTCCCACAGGTCTTTGTTGTCGCATCCCAAACCAAAGCTGCCCACTTCGAGTCCGCGAAGTGCTTTTTGAAAAGACTCTTTAAAAGTTCTCCCGATGGCCATCGTTTCGCCGACGCTTTTCATCTGCGTCATCAACGTCGAGTCAGCTTCAGGGAATTTTTCGAATGTGAAACGCGGAATCTTGGTAACCACATAATCGATGGTCGGTTCGAAACAGGCCTTCGTTTTCCGCGTGATATCGTTTGGAAGTTCCCACAAGCGGAACCCCACTGCCAGCTTGGCTGCGATCTTGGCAATCGGAAAACCGGTCGCTTTGGAAGCCAGGGCGCTGGATCGACTCACCCGCGGATTCATTTCAATCACAATCATTCGATCCGATGTCGGGTGACAAGCGAATTGAATATTGGAACCGCCCGTTTCGACGCCGATTTCCCGAATTACGGCGATACTGGCGTCGCGAAGTCGTTGATATTCCTTGTCGGACAACGTTTGGGCGGGAGCGACCGTGATTGAGTCACCCGTGTGAACGCCCATCGCATCAAAATTTTCGATCGAGCAGATGATCACGACGTTGTCATCGAGATCACGCATGACTTCCATTTCATATTCCTTCCAACCAATCACCGATTCCTCAATGAGGACTTCGTTGGTGGGGGATTGATCAAGTCCCTGGCGAACCAGGCCGTCGAAATCGTCCCGGTTGTAGGCGATCGCGGAACCGCTGCCACCCATCGTGAAGCTCGGTCGCACCACACATGGCAAGCCGATCTCATCAACGACAATTCGAGCCTCTTCCACGCTGTTAACGGTTTCGCCCCGGCAGACGGAAAGGCCGATGCTAGCCATGGCTTTCTGAAAGCGTTGGCGATTTTCAGCCTTGTCGATCACGTCGGCCTTGGCACCGATCATTTCGACGCCCCATTTCTGGAGGACTCCGTTTTGGGCCAGTTCCATCGCCAAGTTGAGTGCCGTTTGGCCCCCGAGCGTCGGTAACAAGGCGTCAGGGCGCTCTTTTTCAATGATCTTAGCGACGATTTCCCATGTTAGCGGCTCAATATAGGTCCGATCTGCCGTCGTTGGGTCCGTCATGATGGTTGCCGGATTCGAATTCACCAAAACGACTTGAAAGCCTTCTTCTCGAAGTGCTTTGCAGGCCTGGGTTCCCGAATAGTCGAATTCGCAGGCTTGGCCAATGATGATTGGGCCCGATCCGATCAGCAAAATCTTGTGAATGTCTTCGCGTTTGGGCACGCGTTGTCTCCGCCACTTAAATCCGGTTCCGCAAAATTTCCCAAGCGTACCAATGGACGGGGCGTTGGTTCAAGGTGCTCAACAAAAAGAAACTCGGGCAGTGGATAAAGGAGAAGGGGAGGGCGAAGCTCCTGCTGAGCTGGGGAGTTGGTTGTAGATTCAGGGCTCAGCGGGAGCTTCGCCCTTCCGATTCGTTGCGCGCTGCCGAATTCGCGACTCACCCCGGGCAGATTTATTTCCGGAAGAAATTACCTTTTCGACGACTTCTTTTTTCGCGGCTGGGGTGGCAAATCGGTCTGAGCCTTTCGTTTTGTCAGCTTAAAAGAGTCAAAAAACTTGCGAGCCATTCTTTCGTCGAAGGCCTCGTCCGGCATGACTAGATTTAATTGGAACAAACGCTGGCCGACCAGGACGATCCGTGTAGAGAACTTGTAGAGGGTACCATCCAGATCGGCGATATAGACGAATTCTCGCCCCACGTGCCTTCCGTGTCGGATTTCTTCTACCGATTTCAAGGAGCCTAGAACCCTTGCGTTTGCTCCTCGGACAGCGCCTTCGAGTGTTTTGCGAATCGTGTTGGGATTGTCCATTTTGGTTTGCAGGTCGTTATAGGCGAACACAAAACTGGCCGTGCCGTCGTTCACGATTGCTCGGTATTGATGGACAATGATTATTTGGCCTCTGACGATTTTGTCAAAAGTCAATTCATGATGTTCTGGCTCTTCGGGCATGCTAAAGGCCGCTCCAACGTCGTTGGGCGAAATTCTGACCCAAGTTGTATCGGCCGAATGAGTAATTTCCGGGTGCTGAGGTTCCTTTGCATTTTCCTGCATCAAAGGAAGGGCGAGAAACAACGCGATGAGAGTTATTTTCATGGTTGATGAAAGTCCATAAAGAGTAAGGAAAACACCATTTTAAGCCGTTTCAGCTCGAGAAACTTGCCGAGCCAATGAATCGCCAACGATATCGCTGAAATCCTGAGGGTTTGATAACATTTTCATTTGACATCCGTCAAATCTATTTGACCCAAAAGTGAGGACATGTGAGTAATTCTGGTGAGAAATCTATCGATCGCAGCAGTCCCAGCCGAGGCGGAGCTTTCGATAAGCCGGTCGATCAACGTGTGGCAGATTTTTCGGAAAGCATCAGCTTTGACTATCGGCTTTATCGGCAGGACATTCGAGGAAGCCAAGCCCACGCGAAAATGTTGGCGAATCAAGGGATATTGACGGCCGAAGAATCCGAAAAAATCTGTCATTCGTTAACCCTGATCGAGCAGCGAATTGAAGCTGGCTCATTCCAATTCGATTCGCAGCTCGAAGATATTCACATGAATATCGAGCAATCCTTGATCGACGAACTCGGCGACATTGGTAGAAAACTTCACACCGCGCGTAGCCGCAATGACCAGATATCAACCGACTTACGTTTATGGGTCCGCGATTCGATTGATCGCATCGACGAGCTTTTGCAGGACCTTCAACGGGCATTTATCAGTCGTTGCGAAGCCGACGCGAACGTGATACTGCCCGCTTACACCCACCTGCAAAGAGCCCAACCTGTTTTGGCAGCTCATTATTGGCTGGCCTATTGTGAAAAGTTTGAGCGCGATCGAGGGCGGTTGGCCGATTGTCGCAAGAGAGCCAATTTATGCAGTCTCGGCACTGCGGCACTCGCCGGAACTACTTTGCCGATCGACCGCGATTTCGTCGCTGCCGAGCTTGGATTCGAGGGCATTGTCCAAAACAGCCTCGATTCCTCAAGTGACCGGGATTTCGTGTTGGAGTTTGTTTTTTGTCTGTCGGTGATTTCGATTCACCTGAGTGGATGGGCAGAGGAGTGGATTCTCTGGTCGACCACGGAATTCGATTTCCTCGAATTGCCGCACGAATTTTGTACGGGTTCGTCGATTATGCCTCAAAAAATCAATCCAGATGTGCTCGAGCTGACGAGAGGCAAATCCGCGCGAGTGATTGGAGGATTGCAATCTTTGCTGGTGTTAGTCAAAGCATTACCACTGGCGTACAACCGCGACCTTCAGGAAGACAAAATACCTCTGTTTGAGGCATTTGACACGGTTCGACAGTGTTTGGAGCTGGCGACTCCGTTGGTTGCAGGAACCCGACTAAAAACGGACTCGATCCGCTCGCGGTTGGAAAAGGGATTTCTGGATGCCACAACTTTGATGGAGTTCTTAATCAAACGGGGGATTCCCCAGCGGGCGGCCCACCAATTGATTGGACAGGTGGTTCGGTTAGCAACAGAAAAGAGGGTGACCCTTTCGGAGCTTTCTTTGGCTGATTACCAGAGTTTTGACGCATCATTGGACGATTCAATTTATGATGTATTAGGAACAAGTTCAGCGGTTTTCGCTTTTCAGAGCCTCGGATCAACGGGGCCGAAACGGGTTGAAGCGCAGATTTCTCGGTGGAAGACCCGTTTGGAGGGGTAACTGTCGGCACCCTTAAATGCGATAAACTTGCACTAATCCGAATATTCACCGGGAAATCAACGCCAAGACTCCCTGTCCCGCCAATCCAAATCGTCCTTTCAAGTACAATCGGCCTAATCGTCTCAAGCCTGTTGTGTACGGGCATTAATGGTCGATTAAACAACGTCATGACTATGCCAACTTTTGATTCGAAATTCCTGATCGCATTTGTATTGAGCTTTGCGCTTTTTTCATGCAGCGCCCAAGCATGTTTTTTACAAGACAATCCGTTTGGAGCGGCTCCGTCTGATACCGATGATCCAACGGCAGTTGACAACCGTGCTGACTCGTTTGTGCTTGGGCGGATACCTCCCATCAGTTTATCGTGGCCGGATTCCACCCGTTTGATCGTGCGAGCCGTTTATGAATCCAACCCACAGACTCCAACCGAATTGGCCAAGGCTGTTCAAACGATGATGG
>CAMYNE010000106.1 GCA_947259675.1 uncultured Pirellulaceae bacterium | reverse complement strand
GTCGAGCCTCAAGTCTTTGACCGAAGACGCCAGTTTTTTTGGGTCGTGCAGTGCTGATTTGGGGACTCCACTTATTTCCGGACACATCTTTTTGATGAACGCTCCATCGGGGTCAAAACGTTTGCTTTGGCTAAATGGATTAAAGATCCGAAAATATGGAACGGAATCAGTGCCGGTGGATGCCGACCATTGCCAACCGCCATTGTTGGCCGCCAAATCACCATCGATGAGGTTTTTCATAAAATACCGTTCGCCCCACCGCCAATCGATCAACAAGTTCTTCGTGAGAAACATGGCGGTCACCATTCGCAAGCGGTTGTGCATCCAACCCGTACGATTTAACTGCCGCATCCCGGCGTCGACGATCGGGTAACCCGTTTGGCCCAGTTTCCATGCTTCAAAATCTTTTTCGCTCTTCCGCCATTTCAAGTCACGTGTTTTTAGTTTGAACGGTTGATGCATTGACACCCGAGGGCAAGCGACCATGACGTGCGTATAGAAATCTCGCCAGGCAAGCTCTGAGACCCAGGTCGTTGCTCCTCCGCTGCCGACAATCTTGCCCTGGTTGGCAGCGACTGCGGCAACCAAACATTGTCTTGGCGAAATCACACCCGCGGCCAGATAGGGCGAAAGCAAGCTGGTTCCATTGATCGAGGGAATGTCTCGTGCCTCGTTGTAGTCGGCGATCTTTTTTGAGAACTTCTGAAGCCGAGATTGTGCTTCCTTTTCACCTGCTTGCCATAAATCGTCTCGAAAGTCGGTGAAATCGAATCCAAAAATCTCACTGGGAATTGGCGATGGCTCGATGATCAACGCGGTTTGCTTTTTGGGCTTGGGACACATCTCAATGTAATCAAGTGCCCTTGTATCCCAAACGCGTCGAAACGGAGTGAACACCGAGTAGAATTTGCCCTCCTTCGTTAATATTTCGCCTGGCGGCACGATGACCCGATCGTGGAAACGGCGGACGGCAATCTCAGCCCGCTCACATGCTTTTGCCACGTCGTCATCGCGACGATTTTCGTTAACTTCGTATTCGCGATTCAAATAAAGCGATGAGCAATTATTTTTTTTGGCGAATTGGAAGATTTTTGTGGGGATATCAGCGAACGAATCACAGATTTCGATCCGTAGTGGAATTTTCCGTTTGTTCAGGTCAGTAGATAGGTTGGCAAGATTGTTCAGCCAGAACTTCACTTTACAGTCGGCTTCATCATGTTCCTTCCACTGGGCTGGCGTAATCATGAACAGACCGATGACGCCTCCTGTGGATGCCTTGGCCGCCTCGAAAAGGGCCCTGTTATCCACAACTCGCAAATCGCGCCGAAACCAGACTAGAGATCTCATCAGAATCCAAAGAAGTGAAAAAGTGTCGTTGCCAGCGATTTTAATTTGAGAGGCTGCTGTCCATAAGATAACCGGTTGAATTAAGCTTGCGCAACACGGCAAAAACAGGTTATGCGGAAGTTGCCACTTGAGGTGGAATTTTCCATATAGCTTCGGACGTGAGCGACGCCAAGTGGCAAGATGCCAATGATTGGTGAGCTACATGCAGGCCAGCTGCCAGATTTTTGAATCCTTTTGTATATTTCTTGCTCAGATTTTGTATTCGACCAGGGTGAAGTTGGACAAAGCTTCGTACCATGTTTCGCACAATGGCTAGAATGAATGAGCTCACAGGATTTTGAAATGTGTTTTAACGCCGAGTTGCCATAAATACTTGCAGGTAGCCACAATTCGATGTCTCGCGCTGGCTCATGCGAAGGATGTGATTTAAGGTTACGTATCAATTCGAGTACCAATCAATGAAGCCAAAGTTTTTGACGTTATTCGTTTTTGCTGCGAGCTGGTTGTTTCTGATCGCACTGCAGGAATTGGTCGGGCAAGAGTCGACAGAATTCAGCAGCGACGAGGCCATTGACAACATTCGACGTTCGCTTGAGGCCAGAGAAAAAGCCGGATTCTGTGGCGTTCTGCTGATTCGACATAACGGCCAGCCACTTCTTCACGAAGCCTTTGGTTTCCGCGATCGAGAAGCAAAACAGGAATTATCGGTTGACCACGGATTCGACATCGGTTCGATTGTGAAGCCGATTACCGCTATCGCGATATTGCGTCTGGAACAGGACGGGTCGCTAAAAACGAGTGATTCACTGGCAAAATTTTTCGACTCAGTCCCTGAGGACAAAAAAGAAATCACGATCGACCACCTGCTGGAACACAAAGCGGGCTTGCCGGATGTTTTTGGTGGCGACTATCAAGTCGTCGACAAGAAATGGTTTTTGGAGAAGGTGCTTACCTGCCAATTAATTGGCGGGGTTGGCGAGCGCGAAGAATATTCGAACGCGGGATACACTTTGCTTGCCTGTATCATTGAAAAAGTGACTGGTCTTGCGTATGAAAAATACGTGCTCGAAAACGTCTTAAAGCCAGCCGACACTCCGCGGATCGGTTATGTCCTGCCGAACTGGCAAAAGGAAGAACTTGCGGTCGGCTATCGTCGCCAGAAACGCTGGGGAACGCCGTTGGACAAATCATGGGCGAACGACGGACCCTCCTGGAATCTACGCGGCAATGGCGGCATGTTGGCGACGGCCGCCGATATGTGCCATTGGTATGAAGCCTTGATTGATAAAAAGATCGTCAACAAAACACAATTGGAAAAATTTTATTCGTTTGAATCGGGGAAATCAAAATCAACCGGCAGCCGCATGATGGGCCACGCCGGTGGCAACGGAATTTTCAATACGTTGCAGCTCAGCTTCATTGATATCGACTTTCACATGACCATATTCTCAAGCGTCTCCAATCAGCAAGGTGAGGTTGTTTGGCGCGATTTCCAGGACGACGTGATCGGCCTTGCCAAGCAGGCCGCGACGGGCACGAAGACTGAAGGCAAATAAGATGGGAGTCCGCTCGAATTGCATTCGGCAATGATCGAAATCGGGCTTTTTGATGGAACAAACTCGATCTTCCTGGGGTACATAGCTTGATCGTTCATGAATCATCTCAACTTGGATAGTTTCGAGCCATGCCAAAATCGATACTGCTGTTAGTCATTCTGATTCTCAATTCGGGTCAAGTATTCGCGCAAGCACCTGCTCCATCCGACGCGGCGAAGAGTATTGACGCCTATGTGGCACCATTCGTTGAAGCAGGTCACCTTTCCGGTACACTACTCGTTGCCCGGGGAAAAGAAGTCATTTACCAACGTTCCTGGGGCCTTGCCGATCGCGAAAAAAATGTTGCATTTGATACGGAAACACCGTCGTGCGTCGCCTCGGTGAACAAGCCGACGACTGTCATACTCGCCTCGAAATTAATCGAAGACGGTACGATCTCGTTGGATGACCCCATTTCAAAATGGCTGAAAGACTTTCCCAAGGGAGACCAAATCCAATTTCAACACTTGCTATTTCATCGATCGGGAATCCCCCATCGATTAACCCAGGGAAGCGACGAGAACGTGCCGCGGACTGCCGCCGACATGGTTGAGTTGGCTCGCAAACACGAATTCGATTTTGAGCCGGGAACCCGCCGTAAGTATAGCTCTGGTGGGTATTCGGTGTTGGTCCGAGTGCTTGAATTGGCCAGTGGCAAAAGCTTCGAACAGTTACTGAACGAGACGATTCTCAGGCCGCTTGACCTGTCACACACATTTCATCCGGGGCCCAATGTCGACTTGACAAATGCGGCCCAGAGCTATGTTTGGACAGTTGACGGTCAAAAAGCGGCGCCCGCTAAACATTATTCATTCCTGATCGGTGCAGGAGCACTATTCTCAACGCCCAAAGATCTTGTCCTGATTTCACGTGCGTTGGTCGACGGCCAGTTCGGAAATCGGGCCAAACGACAACTGCTCCGTGGTGGCAAGTTGCGTTGGAACGGGATTACCAATAGCTACCGGGCATTTTTGGAATACGATGCCAAGACGGATGTCACCGTGGCGATGGTTTGCAATCAAATGGTTGGTGCTAACGATCTGCTTCGGCAAAATGTCCCCAAAATCGTCGCTGGTGAAGAGGTTGCGATTCCAAATGTACCGAAACCAGACGTAGTGAAATTGCCGGTGGAATTATTGGAGCGTTATGCAGGTCGATACAACATTGCCGGGTCGCCAATGCCGGTTCGCGCTCGAGACGGGGCCTTATTTGCCAACGATTGGATTTTGTTACCAACATCCGAAACGAGCTTCTTCTCGCCGCAAGACTATGGCACCATTATCGTGGTTGTTGAGAACGGGACACCCAAATCGCTCGATTGGGGTGGCATGAAATGTTCGCGATTGGGGCCGTTGGACGATTGATGTGCGAGTCAGATAGCGACATTTTCTCGTTTGACCCGCAGGCCCATCGGGCCGCGTTTTGCGGTCCCAAGCACGGGGCGTTGCCCCAATGGGCATTGCCTCAGCGGTTAAACGACGCGCTTTCATCAACCTTACTTGAAAAGATTAAGATCACGATTAAGACTACGAGTAAGATCAGGATTCAAAAACGCACGTTACTCCTGCGGAGGCATTGCCTGTTTAATCACGGCTCCATTTTCGGGATGCATGACAAGAATCGAGTACTTCTCGATGCCGTCGATACTGTTGTTGCTTTGCGAAACGTAGTCAAATCGCCCACGGAGATCGGTGTAGCCGTCTTTGTGGAATTTCACACTGCCCCCAGACCGCGAGTAAACTTTGACGTACGCCTTTGCAATCGGTGCGCCGCCGGTGTCATTGGTAACTCTCAGTTGCCCGTACGTTTCGATCAGCTGAACGGCGAGCGAGTTCGAAAAGTAAGGCTTGGATTTGGTCTGGTCACCCGCCAGAATCTCGACCAACACGTTTTTGTTCGTGAGTTCTGCTGGCAACACGAATTCGTGAGTTCCCGGTTCGTTGTTTTCAACCGAGGGAAGTTTCACAGATTGCGTCAGGTTGGGTCGAATCATCGAAAATCCATCGAGTTCATCTTGCGCGAACGGCCTGCGGCTAAATAGCAGCTCGATATCCATTTCATAATAGTTCACCGTCAACTCGTCGATGTTCTGGAAGCTGACTTTGGCTGTTGAAGATTCGACGTCGAAGTCAAAACTGGGCGCTGACGCAGCAAGCTCGGTCTGTTTTTGCTTGTTGCTTTCGTCGTCGACAGTTTGAACAGCGCCCCCGCGGATTTCATCGACTTGGGCGAGGATTTCTTTGAAACGATTGCCCCAATGGACGACGGGATAATCTGTCCACAGCTGAGCCTTGGCGGCGGCTGCTTCAGGTTGCTCGCGATACATGTCCAGGTACGCATCACAGTACGCGTACTGCATATTGCATTCGATATTTGCCAAATCCACCCGGCCGAAATGCGCGAACGCTTCGTCAATTCGATCTTGCAGCAACATGTAATACGTCACGACAAGATGATCGTCGTCAGTTAACTCCCTTCGATTCGACAACGCGTCCATCAAGCGATGATATTGGCGGTGGAATTCCGGATTCAGAATCGTTCGTTTTGGGCCCACTCGATGACTGCGTGAGTTGACCAGCGGCCAATATTCGCTGTGGAAGTACCAACTACGTTCGATCGGATCGATCGGCAACAATTCCGATTGGAAATAGATTCCACACGCCTTTACAAACGAGTCCGCATGGCTGAGGAATTCTCGGATTGACTGTTTGTCATTGTGCAGCGTGCTATACGCCCACAGAATGTGGTTGTAAACGTATCGGTTGCGAAGAGTTTTGATCGCACGTTCGAAGAACGATTTGTCCTTCATTCTGAAAGCGATCTTGTTAAGGTCCAATCGCAGCACGTTTTGCTGATTGATGAACTCGATCACTTCATCGGCCGAACCGTTTTGGGAAACGTAAGCCCAGGATGTCTTATCCAGTTCAGCTGGCTTGTCCGTGACTTTGAACTCGACAGGATCTGCAACCGCCATTACGCGATCACCCTTGGAAACGTGAGCAGGGAAGTGAGTGAATTCACCTGCGGCAGGGAAATAGAAGTAGTATTCGAAGGTCTGAGTGCTGAATCCAGCCAGGTCGATCGGAATGTTGCGAGTTTCCTGAGAACCGCTGGCGATTACAGCTCCCTTGGGGAGCTGGTGGAGGAGGTCGATGGCTTGAGGCGTTGACGTTGGATTCGTGATCACGAGTTGCCCGCCGTAGAGCGTATGTGCGATGAATTCGCCGGTCACGAATTTGTCGTATCGCACACCGTCTTCGAAGCGATATCGATCGTTTTTCTGGAAAAAGTTTTCACTGACCAGAACCGTGGTGTTTTGACGATCAAAAACAGCTGGCCGAACCTGTTGATGCAATGCAATCATGGGACCGGCAGGAGTTAAGGTCATTTCGGCATCGTCGTATACGAATTTGTGCTCCGGCCCCTTAAACGGCAAATCGATGACGGCCAGAGCGAACATCATTTCCGTTAAATTGCGATTCACTTCCGGAAAATACGGCGAAATGAACGGGCCTTCGACGTGAAGTGCATAGTCTCGCCAGAAACGGTTGATTTGAACTCGTTCGGACGTGGATTGATCAGGAGGTAAATGCCAGTAATTATTCTCAATCCATTCTTTGGTTACGCCGAGTCGACGGAATAGTGCTCTCTGTTTATCACGCAAACTGAATAAGCTACCCAAGTGTTGTTCCTGTTTAACAATTAACGCCAAATTTGGCACATCAACCTTGAAATCTTCATCGCCGCCGTTTTTACCTGGTCGTGATCGAGTTTCCTTTCGAAAACGAATCGTACTTCGTCCAAGATCAGCGCGAGTTGAATCGCTGTAACGCATCGCGGTTCCCGCCGCGATTTCACGTCCAGCTCTGCGTCCTCCTCCTTGACCTGGTTTACCGGCAAAATCTCCGGGACGCTTTCCTAGAGAG
>CAMYNE010000105.1 GCA_947259675.1 uncultured Pirellulaceae bacterium | reverse complement strand
GCTTTGTCGAATTGCGGGTCGGTTGATGCGGCTGGTGAAAGGGGACGTTCGACTAGTACGTCAGGCGCGACGCCTACGCCCTCGAGACGGACTCCGTCGACCCGGATGTCGTGAACGGCAATGTACAGGACATCTTTGTTACTGAGCAAAAAACAGCGACCAGCAACGACGGCTCCAGCAGTCTGTTCGCCGAAGACTTTGCCTAGCTTCAGTTTCTTTAAACCGAAAGTAAACAGCTCTTTCCCACTGGTGCTGCCGCCATTAGTAATCAAGGCAACGGGCTTGCCCCAAACACCCGTATAGTTACGCGGCGCACCGGATCGCGGCGTCGAAGTAATTTCCAGAATAGGTTGGCGAAACAGATTCAGGTAATTCAAGTCGGCTCCGCCCCAGCCATCTCGAAGATCGAGGACCAACGCATCGCACTGACTCAGTTCACCCCACAGAATCGCAGCTCGAATGGTTTCGTGGTACTTAGAGCCCGCGTATGACCAGACGTGCATATAGCCGATCTTATTCCCGTTGCTTTCGAAGATTTGTTGACTCGCTTCGAGTGTTGTCTCAAACATGGTACGGCCGTCAAGCTGTTGGACTGCGACTTCAACCATCTGTTGCGACTCTCCGCGTCGAATATTTAGCTTCGCCGCCGAGCCACCCTTGCCCGCGAAGGACCGGATTGGATGAAACGGCTTCCCGTCGACGTCCAGAATCTGGTCCCCGAATTTCAAACCGGCTTGATGAGCCGGTAAGCCATCAAAAACAGCCGATACAAAATTTGCACCATTGTTTTTTTTCGTGTAGATACCGATACCGTCATAAATAAAGAGGTCTTTTTGATCGGCCGAATAAAGCTCGTGAAAGACGCCAAGCAGCTGGTAACGTCGCGGATCGAGTCTGGAAAAATACTTGGTATGGGAGGTGTTCAGAGTGCCAAGCAGAGCATTAACGTGATCAGAAAACTCGTCTTGCGATCCTGCGGCGATGGCCAGCGGGCGAGCCTTCGCGACTTTTGCACGCCAGGAAGGGACGTCAAAGTTCTTATCAAAAAAATTAGTTTCAACGATTTTGGCTACTTCGTCGAAAACGCTGGCAGTATCAGAATCAAGCTTGGACGGCTTGGCACGGGCATCTTGTCTGCCCCATGTCATTGGGCAGAAGATCAACTGGAATAAGAAAAGTAAAACGGAAAGTCTTCTGTTCATGTTAAATCCCGTCGCATCCACTCTCTATTTTTCCAGGTCTTCAAGTGGAACCGGAGGTTTTTTCAAGAGCTCTTCGATCACCTTAAGCGTTGCTTCATCGGGATCGAATAGCTTCACCATTTGCTTCGTGACATCGACCGTTTCGGCATCTGAGCGCTGATAGACGATATCCCATTTACAGATGATGACATCGACATCGGCTTGTTCTGCGATCTCGGGATATTTTCCTTTGATGTGTTCGAGAATGTCATTCACGGGCCAAATGCTAAACCCCTGTTTGTGAATCAGTTTTTGCATCTCGGGGCCTTGCGCTTCAAGTTCTTTAACGCGCTTTTCGTCATTGGCGGCCTTGGCCTGTTCGAGTTCGGCCTGCAAACCCTTGAGATAACTATTGAACGTGTCGGAACGAACATAGGCAACGGATATCGCTCGCGAATCAAAAGTCCCAACGCGCACTTTCTCCACATCTATGGAATGGCCTTTTGACGGGTTATCGGCAATCGTTGTTAGCACGGTTATCGTTGAGATAACGCAAAAACAGCCAGCGACCAATTTGAGTCTCATCATCGAATTGTCCTAAATGAATTATCTAATCAGCAACGAATAACGATTTTTTTCATCAACTGAGCCGACGATCCGTGCAACCTTGGAATCCTGTTCGTTAACCCGGTCAACCAAATCTCTTGCGCTTTTCTCAGGAACGCTAATCAACAGACCGCCTGAGGTTTGTGGATCGAACATCGTCTCCAACAGTATTTCATCCGCCATCGGATCAATGGCCATCATGGAATCGCAAAACTCGCGATTCGTTTTGTTGGCCCGGGTCGAATAACCGCGCTTTACCAAATCGAGAGCGCCCGGCAAAATCGGCAATTGGTCCAACTCGATTTCCAATGACACATCGCTGCCCTGTGCCAACTCACAGGCGTGAACTGCTAAACCAAATCCGGTAATGTCGGTCGCGGCATTGGCGTTAAACCGCTTGGCCGCGTCGCTGGCAACATTGTTCAGGCAAGCCATGCTGTTCAATGCCTTTTGTGCAACCTCGTCGGAGCATTTTTTCTTTTTCATCGCGGTCGTGATGAATCCAGTTCCCAGGCTTTTGGTTAATACAAGCAAATCGCCTGGTTGTGCGTTTTGATTGGTGATCAACTCGTCTGGGGAAACAACGCCGGTCACCGACAAACCGTACTTGATCTCATTGTCGCGGATCGAATGACCGCCGACGACGGTAGCACCTCCTTCGTGGACTTTATCCGTGCCGCCACGCAGGATTTCGGTGAGCACGTCTAACCCCAATTGGTCATCGGGAAAACAAACAATGTTGAGGGCCGTTGTGGGGGTAGCCCCCATCGCAAAAATATCGCTCAACGAATTGGCTGCCGCGATTTGTCCAAAAACATAAGGGTCGTCGACCAACGGCGCAAAAAAATCAAGCGATTGCACCAGTAGCAAGTTCGGCGCAACCTGAAACACGCCTGCATCGCTGAATCCCTCCGGGCCGACAATGAGCCGTTCATCGGATGATTTGGGTAAAGTTCGCACAACCTGTGCGATCGCCTCGGGCGGAATCTTCCCGGCTCATCCAGCGCAAGATGCGTAATTGGTTAGCCGCTTTTGTCTACCAAACTTCACGATAATTTCTGTTGCCTCGCTGAAATACGGATATCTAATTTGGATAGGATCCACTGAACGAATTCGTGCAAGTTGCTCCGCTGAAACTTTAGTCGTTCGGTAGACACCTCATCATCGGTAATCACGGCCTCAACGGATGAATCGTGCTCCAACATTGGAACAGGATTGGTTTCGGATCGCCAGACTTCCACCTTGGTTGCCGACGTGCTCGAGTCTCCCTCGACCAACAACACGTCACATTCATCCATCAAAGACAGAAAAAGATCGTATCTGTTGTCGCGATTGGGATCCGCGCCATCCGCTTTCTGTGGCCAGAAAACGGCGTTTAGGTCTGGCGACAAAATACCAACGGCATGGGCTCCTGCCTCACGATGCCGAAAGGAGTCTTTTCCAGGAGTGTCGAGTTCATGTTTGTGATGTGTGTGTTTGATCGTTCCAACTCGCAGACCTTGTTTTGTAAGGTAGTCTACCAGTTCAACAATCAATGTGGTCTTCCCGCTGTTTTTGCGACCCACGATATGGATTCGATTCATTTACAAAAAATCTCTTGTAATCGGTGGATTGTTTGGCAAACATTTCCCAGGGCGATGCCCTGGGCATTGGGCGCTAACCTCGAGTATCTCGGGATCGGGAGCATTATTTACCAACACGCACGCTTGCGCGTTCGGCTCAGGTTTTGAAACAGTCTACCGTCAATCAGGCAGACATGCTTCAAATTCCTCGCGATTGAATGCCCGCATTGTTTGAGTGCGTACGTTTCCGGCTGACGCTAGCGCCAAAAAAATCGAAGTAGCCGATATTTCGTTCGGTGCTTCGATGATCAAAATTCCGTCGTGGCCACCCGTGGTCCAATACAGATCCTTGACGATCACGCCCTTTGATTCGTCCCATTGGACAAACGTTTCAGCACGTTTGGGTGAAGCCTTCAAGTTTTCTACGCCTTGAGCAGTGAAATCAACAAGTGCAACAAAAGTTGGCATGACTTGTACTCCAAAAAAGTAAATTTCGCCCCGTCCAGGATCATCTGGTCCGAAGCCAAAGCGGAGAGTTTAATAAGAAAACCAAATAAGTTCCAGACACTCGGTGAGAGCTTTCGATCAAAATGTTAACGGTATCGTGTTCAAATTCGAACGAACGTAGCACAAGTCATTCTGAGAGAGCGTCAGCGACCGAAGAATCTCGCGTAAAGCCGCGAGAGATCCTTCACCTCGCTCCACTCAGTTCAGGATGACAAGTTCGTTTCCGTGGATTCAACGCCAAGAAAATGAACGGAATTGGCGTTGAACGATGGATTCGTACGGCACCTTCAAATTCACTTACTGTTCGACGAATACCTAAATGTGATGATTGAGACTTTCTTCCAGATACGGATCTTTCATCGGAATCAAGGCGGCTTTTCCCAGTGTTCTGCCAAACGCCAGAATGAAAACTCCGATCGCACCCAAGATGATCCCGATCGGCGCGATTCCTGCGAACGGCGTGGATTCCGAAACGGTGGGAATAATCAACAAATACATATCCAGAACGCGACCAACCAAAACAATCACCGCGATCTTGAGCAGGAAATTACCGTCTCGTTTGCCGGCTCGTGGAAGCAGCGCCAGAAACGGAATGACCCAATTTAAGAAAACGTTCAGATAGAATAACGGCAACCAGAGATTGTGGGTGCGGACGATGAAGTGTTCTGTTTCTTCTGGAATATTAGCGTACCAGATCAACATATATTGGCTAAACCAGATGTAAGCCCAAAACGTCGTAAATGCCAACAAGAGCTTACCCAGATCGTGGAGATGTTCGTCGGTAATAATTCCCCGCAGTGTTCCGCGATTCCTCAGCCAAACAGCCATGACGATCGTGCAAGCAATTCCGCCGTTGAATAATCCGGCAAAATTGTAAACGCCATACATCGTGCTAAACCAAAGTGGCTCAAGCGACATCAGCCAATCAACGCTCGCCAGCCAATAACTGAGCGCGAATGCAATCACGAACAATGCGGAAAGTGCCACGTTCCAACGGGTGTGAGATAATTTTCCATCGCTGTCCTGGCGGCGCGAATGCCAACGAAGAGCAAACGAAAAAAACAGCCAAATTCCAGCATAGATCGCCGCTCGGATTAGCCAATTCGTGTGGTTAAGCCAAAATCCCTTAAATCCTTCAAATCCGTGCTCACCTTCCACGACCACGGTCCAGGGATAAAGAGACGGCCGAAATATCAACACGGCGGCGATACCGATCAAACCCGGTATTAACAGACCGCACAGCGCCTCGCTGATGCGTCTGAGCACAATACTCCACCCGGCGCCCGTTAGATATTGCAACGCGATCATCAACAGGCCAGCCAGAGCCAAACTAACCAAAAGGAAACTAACCATCAAGACGCAGGCCCAGGTCAATTGTGGCTGGACCCAGATCCCGCCAACGAAGGTGAAAGCGCCGATAATCAGCAATCCAAAAGCACTGTTTCTGATGGATGGCTTTAGTTGAAACTTGGTCAATCGGTCAATCACACCCGGCGAAGTTAGATCCGCATGCCCTGAATGATCGCCGTGCCGCGGCAATGAATTTGAGCTGTCAAAACTCATATCTTTTCTCGCAACGAATTGGGGAGTTCTTCTTCTTTAACTTCGTTCTCAGCGTTCGCCGGTTCATCGTTCTGCTCCGCTGATGGGGGCTCAGCCGTTGCTGGGATAGCCAGCGATTTGAGGTAGTCCAACAGCGATTGCAACTCATCGTCGCTGAGTTCTTTGACCATTCCATCCGGCATCGGCGATTTTTCCAGAGTTCGGCGTTCCTCAATTTCTTCGACAAGCAAAATAATTTCGTTTCCGTCGGTATTGCGAATCGTAATTTGTTCGTCCGTTTCACCGGTAACAAATCCGGAATGTGTCGTACCGTCCTCCATCAAAAAGACTTGTGCCAGAAACCCTTCGGCAATCGTTTTGCTAGGATGCAAGACGGCTTCGAGCAACTGTTCCTGTGTATAATCCCGCGCGACCTTACCCAAAAACGGTCCGACGGGTTTTTCACCGGGAGAGACGGTATGGCATTTGTGGCAATCGAGGCGCTGGAACAACTGTTCTCCAACCGCAATCGACGCTTGATTTAGCCGTTCGGCTTCAGCTTTGCGGAACGCTGATTCCTGCAAAGAGCGAACTTGCAAAATTGCTTTCCAACGATCGTCTTCAGAAATTTGCGCTGCATAACCGGGCATGTTTTTTTGACCGAACGTTAACACATGAAACATCTGGCCGTCGCTCATGTTCAAGGAATTTTCCGCGCTCAGCGAGGGCGGCGGTGGAAAACCGCGCATCGCCACAGGTCCGTCGCCGTTACCGACAGCCCCGTGACAGGGCAAGCAGAATGTCGAAAACACCTTGCGGCCACGATTTTTGGCTGACAAAAATACATCCGCATCGATCCCCCTTTCGCTCCAGGGATTGGTCAGTTCTTCGCCGGCCCGTAATGCATCGGCCTCCGTCGCTTCGTATTCAAACAACATTGCGCCTCGGGCGACAGTGCCCGCAACTGGAGGCTGAAGTGTTTTCCGGTCCTTGTAGTTGGGGTTCGCAGCGAACGAGTCGTACGCAACCGAAAAGACCATCTCCGGCGTAAACACGTAATTCGGCTGCGAGACGTCTCTTCGTAAAAACCAGGCCAGCAACGCCAAAATGACAATGACCGCGATCAAGATTCGATTCAAACCAGTCCTGAACATCAATCTGACTCCTCAGTGCGTTCTTCAACATGTGTTGAGTTGAAGTGTTTGCACAGTTGCGTGATTTCTTCGACATCAAACGTTGCGTCTGATTCTTCCAACAGAATTGCGAAGCGATCGTCGGTGACTCCCGGAAACGCGAGTTTGGCTTTCTTTCCTGGATACAACCGACACGCGATGAAAAGCGCGATGACCGTCCCAACGCCGGCGAACAAGACCATCACTTCAAACGTGATCGGGACAAACGCCGGCCAGGAATTCCAGGGCTTGCCACCCACATCGATCGGCCAGTTCACGGACGTCGTCCAAAACTCGAACCAGGTTTTGAG
>CAMYNE010000104.1 GCA_947259675.1 uncultured Pirellulaceae bacterium | reverse complement strand
TTTGACCGTGATCCGCGACGATGGCAAGCTTGCCAAACCAACACCATTGCTCGTCCAGCGCTTCGGGCTGCCCGGATTGAAGCCGCAGTTCCGGAACAATCATTGTCGTACCTCGATTCCTCGAATCGCAAGTTCCTGTTTGACTTGAGCCACAGTGTAGTTCCCTTCATGAAAAATCGAAGCCGCCAGAACCGCGTGTGCTCCATGCTGAAAAGCTTCGACCATGTGATCCACCGAGTTCGCGCCTCCCGAAGCAATCACAGGTAGTCTCGTCGCTTGGGTAACAGCGACAAGCAACTCCAAGTCGTATCCGCTTCGGGTCCCGTCACGATCGAAACTGGTCAACAGTATTTCTCCTGCGCCGCGAGCCTGGGTCTCGGCAGCCCAGTCAATCGCGTTCAACGGCTCGGCTTTCGTGCCGCTTCGAGTCACAACACCCCAGACACCTGGTTCGTGTCGACGCGCATCAATTGCGATAACGGTGCATTGGGCGCCAAAATTGGCCGACATGCGGTTGATAAGTTCCGGATCCCGAACGGCGGCTGTATTGGTACTGACCTTATCGGCACCGGCCCCCAGCAGACGTCTCGCATCCTCCACCGAGCCGACTCCTCCGCCAACGGTTAGCGGAATCGTCAATCGTTTTCGAACCGACTCGATCGTTTCCAACATGGCGATGCGATCCTCGCGCGTTGCGGACACATCCAGCAACACAATTTCATCTGCGCCCTGCTGTTGGTAATGATCGGAAAGTTCAACCGGATCCCCAGCGTCTCGCAAGTTCTGAAACTTGACGCCTTTTACGACTCGACCTGCGTTTACGTCCAGGCACGGTATGATTCTTGATTTAAGCATTTGATTCAGTCTGTAAATCGCCTTCAACAGTAGCCGAGTCTGTCCCAAACTCGCGTCAGTCCACCACGGCAGACTGAGCTATAGAATTTCCAACCTGCAAGGGTGCCTATCCTATGACATGTTGATCCAGTCTTCCAACAAAGTCTGCCCCCATGCCGCCGAGAGTTCCGGATGGAATTGGCAGGCCAGAATGCGCCCTCGCCAAATCGAACTTATAAAGACGCCGCCATATTCCGTTTCGGCAAACCCCCAATCATCAGGTGGCTCGACCAGCCGAAACGAGTTGGCAAAATAGGCCAAGCCCAATTCGAAAGGCCCGTTCGGTTGTTGTGGGGTGACCTCATTCCAACCAAGTTGCGGGATTTGTACGTCGACTCCGAAGCGTGATACGTGTTGAGAGATAATTGCCAGCCCCTTGGTGTCCGGACTTTCGTCGCTCCCCGCGCACAACAATTGCATTCCGAGGCAGATGCAGAGTGTTGCCCGATCGGCTTCGATTCGTTGAATTAAGGGCTCCCGCAAGTTGAATTCGTCCAGTTTTCTGGCGGCTGCAGCAAAAGCACCCACGCCGGGCAGGACGACGTGGATGCCTGATCTGATTTCTTCCGGATCCACGGTCAGCTTCCATGGCTGCCCCAAACGATCAAAAGAGGCTTGAAGTGACCGAATGTTTGCGACGCCGGTGTCAATGATTTGGATCATGTTAAGTAGTCAGTAGTCAGTAGTCAGTTGGCAGTTGGCAGAGATTTGAGTTGGCTGTAGTCAATTGGCAGTTTGTTTCCGAATTCCGACCTCCGACCTCCGAATTGGTCAAAGCACTCCTTTAGTGCTTGGCACTTCGCCTGCCGTACGGGACACGGCTTTGCGGAGAGCCAAGGCAAGTGACTTGAACGCTGCTTCGGCTCGATGATGATCATTGGTTCCCCGGATCACGTCAACGTGGAGTGAACATCGCAGTGCCATCGCGAGCGAATTGAACACATGTGTGATGTTTTCAGTTGCAATCGTTCCTACCATTTCTCGTTCGAGTGAGAGGTGAACTTCTGGCCAAGGTCGACCGCTCAGATCGATGACGGATCGAGCCAAGGCTTCGTCGAGTGGCGCGTAGGCGTACCCGAATCTGACGATGCCTTTTCGTTCGCCAAGTGCCTGGTCAATCGCGCTGCCAAGTGCAAGTGCGCAGTCTTCCGCCGTATGATGATCGTCTATGTGAAGGTCTCCCTCGCAAATCAGCTTGAGGTCGAATCGGGCGTGAAACCCGAGTGCGGTCAGCATATGATCCAGGAAGCCGATCCCCGTTTCGATTTGTGTTTTGCCGGTTCCGTCAAGATTGAGTTCAATTCGGATATCCGTTTCTTTGGTTGCCCGCGAAATCTCTGCGTGACGAACGTGTTGGTCCTGTTCGACCGGCGACTCAACTGCCAACTCGTTTTCACCGGTTTGCAAAACCGACAGTTTGTCGGCGCTAATCTCGGATTCGGTGGCTCGAATCAGGGCTTTGGCCAAATGCAAATCGTCGGCAGGATTGGTCGGGCAAGTAAATCGCAGCTTGTTTTCCATGAAAGGCGCGCCGGGAAACTTCCGCACGGCGACGCCTTGGTCTGCCAGTTTTTGCCAAATTTTTTCCGCACCCGCGAATTCGGCCAGGACAAAATTGCCTTGAGACGAAAACGGTCGGCCACCACAATCGCCGATTAACTGGATCAGTTTTTCACGTGCTGCTCGAACGATCGAAACGATTTCGTCTTTGCGACTCCGTTGCTGATAAGCTGTAGCCGCCAACGACAGCGAGGGGCCGGCTACCGGGAAGGGGCCCGATTCATCGCGATAGAGTTGAGCCAATTCTGCGGTGGGTGCGATCAGGTAACCAACCCTCAAACCCGCCAACCCATAGGCTTTGGAAAACGTCCGTACCATGATGACGTTGTCAATATCAGCCAATGCAGTAGTTGGATCGACATCGGCAAACTCGACGTAGGCCAAATCAACAAGGAATTTCACCCCTTGCGAAGCGGACGACTCTGCGATCTTTTTCAGAACATCAATTGAAACCGTTTGTCCCGTCGGATTATTGGGAGTCACGACAACAACCAACGCAGTCTGATCATTGATTTGATTTGTAAACTCATCGACCGGAAATGCTCCGTGCGTCCATTCAACCTGCTGCAGTCGACCGTGGCTGTTGGCAGTGTAAATCTCGATCATTTTGAATGACGGTGCGTGAACCAGAACGGTTGCACGATCACCTGAAATACTTGTCCGGACGACTCGTTCGATGGCCTGATCGCCACCGGCTGTGATCACGATCCGCTCGGCTGGTAGCAGAAGCTGTTTGGCAATCAGGTTTGTTAGCGCATCCAGAGATGGATAACGCGTCACATCATCCGGCGACAATCGGGCGAGATCGTGCGATGGATCTTTCAACACGCAACACGACTCGTTGAAGTTAAGACGCAATCGAATCGGCTGATCAAATTCGGGTGTGTGATAGGATTCGCGTTCTTGTGTGGGCATGAGCGGTACTTTCGATTGCGCAGCTTTGGTCCGGAATTCCCGTCAGCGCTCCAAGCCAGAAATGGCACAAAAAAACGCTGACCGAAGTGGCCAGCGTGTTAATTTGCTAATCAACGAGTCCACAACCGTCATTTAATAAAATGCGAACGATGCAAATGATGATGGCTGTAGGGATGCGTGCTGTTCATGTCGTCAAATTTAACCGTGGCAGACCGAAAGTCAACTTCAATTTTGAAGTTCGAGCTATTCCGATGACGTTCTCACGACTGGGTGGCTGATAATCATGTCGTCAATCCGGTGCTGCAATCAAGACGACAGGTGAATTCTTTCGCCAATTTCATTGATCACCTGATCCATCGTCTGAAATCGCTTCCGCCGCGAATTGCGTTGGGCTTGTCGTGCGATTTCGCGAAGAGTTTCCATGTTTTTGCCATCCAGACCTGGTGACAGGTCGAGTAGCGAATCCAGGATCGCACCCGTCGAAAAAATGTCTGTGCGAAAGTCGATTCTATGGGGTTCATTGCGAATGGATTCCGGCGAGTTGTAACGAGTTGGATTGGCAAGCGGCTCAATCAAGCCAAATTGATACCGCCCGTCAAGCGTCAGACCGAACTCAGAAACCGAAACTTGCAAACCTTCGTCGATGTAGATATTAGTTGGGTTCAGATGCCGATGAATCACGTTTTGACTGTGAGCATATTTTAGCGACTGACAGATCTGCCCGAATACTTGAAGAATACTAAACAAATCCAATTCTATTCCACTTTCGATAATCCTGGCGAACGACCAGCCCTTGATGACTGGCATCGCCAAATAGCATCGCGACTCGTCCCACGCGCCAAACTGGATAACACGCAGAATGTTTTCGTGTTTCAACCAACTCGCATTATTTCCGTCATGAATCAATTGTGCCCGGTGATCGATGGAAGCAATGAGGCCTTCGTGCGGGATGATGATTCTGACACGGCGGTCCATCACCAAATCGGTGGAAAGATATACCCTGCCAATGGATGTCGTGCCAATCTGCTCGCCCAGACGAAAAACGTCACACCCTCGATGACTAAAGAGTGATTCAGACGTTTCTGGAAAGACACTTTCCAGAACTCTTTGTGCGTTTGAATCGATTCGCGAATTGTCATCGCCTTCCGGGCGTACCGACTCGATCACTGCGCTTCGCATTCCCAGCTCGAGCGGTCCCGGCTCAAGCGCCTCAAGTTTCGCCAGGCACGTATTGCAGGTTTCGAGATGTCCGGCAATCTGATTGATATCAGACAAAGACAGTTGTCCGTCGTTGAACAGCCGTAGAGTTGTCTCAGACAAGCATCTAGTTTTTGCCACGATATAGCCGGAAAGAGATAGTTTCGAGTTGAAAAACGATTGAAGAAGACTGTGCCTAAAAATCGACGAGCCCGTTTTAGACCAAGTCGCTGAATTCCTCGCGAATACTGGAAAGAATTCGCGATTTGGTTTGATAGACGCTACCCACCGAGATATTCAAATCTTGAGCGACATCGCGGGGAGTCTTGTTTTCCAGTACAACCCGCGTAAATACATCCGTATGCCGTTGCGAACAGTTGCCGTAAACCCAATTCATGATTCGTCGAAACAGGATTCCATTTTCAATCGAATAGAACCCGCCTTGTTTCGCTGACTCCCCTGTGAACGAGTCGAACATACTGCTAAACGATTCAAGTGCACCAGGAATCTGATGCAGCATCGCCAAAGCCCCTGTGCCACCCGTGGCTTCGACCTGATCTTTGCGATAAAGACTTCGGATCAGATTTTCTGTAATGGTTCGCAAGTATCCGCGGAAAGATCCTCCATTCGCGCTTTTGGTGAAATTGACGATCGATTTTGCCAATCGAGCAAAAACTTCCTGTCGAACGTTTTCAACATCATGACCGCGAATGCCCCTTTGCCGAATCCAATAATCAATCAGAGGCGTGTAGAGCTTCACGACGCGAACCCAGGCTTGCGGGTCATGATCTCGAGCCCGTGAAAGCAGGCTATCGGACGTATCCAAATCTGACTTTTTCGAATTGGGGTTCTTGTCGTCAGTCATTTTGGATTGGCGGGCTAAACTTTTCTTTTTTGTTCGTCCGAATGACCAATCATAGATAGACTCGGTTCCCCATCCAAGAGAGTCGTCGGGCAAGAAACTTGCATTTACCAAAAAACTTAATATTTAGAAGGATTTTGAATCCAATCCATGTTGCGGCTCGAAAGCATCAGCAGACACTTGAGAGTCTTGTAAATCTTAAACAAAACAATCAAAAATCGAAAATCAGGAACCGTCGCAAGTGGAAAATTGGAAGCAAAAGACGTAAGTCGTTTGCGTTTACTGGAAACGGTCTCGGACAGGACGTATTGATCGGTGTTAGTGATGCTGGGGTTACGATCAACGGCGCTAAAGTTGTTACGACAGACATCCAGTGCAGCAACGGCGTTATTCACGTTATCGACTCGGTCATCTTGCCTAAACATTAAATGATACGACAATAGACAATCTGAATTTCAGAAAATCTTAGTCACATTCATTTTCAGGACTATCCCAGTTGTCGGTTGAAATTCCATTACTTGTAAGAGTTTCAAATGGTGACCAGACTGCCGTAGCCGATTGTTTAAATCGCTATGGTGGACTTGTTTGGTCTCTTGCGAGACGCATGTGTCCTGACTATCAGACTGCAGAAGATGCCGTGCAGGATATTTTTCTGCAAGTCTGGAAATCGGCGGGCAGATTCGATTCGTCAATTGCGGGAGAAGCAACTTTTGTGGCGATGATCGCTCGTCGGCGGCTAATTGATATGAGTCGAAAAAAATCCTGGAAACAAGCTCAGAAAACAACCGGTGTCGAATCGAGCCAACTCGATCAATACTCATCTGCGACAGTCGGAGTTGAGGAACGTTTGGAGCTTAACGACGAAGCCGCCAAAGCAGCTGAAATGCTGAAACAACTGCCAAACGACCAACAAGAGGTGTTGCGTTTATCCATTTATGACGGGCTTTCCCATTCACGAATTTCCGAATCAACCGGATTGTCGCTGGGAACGGTCAAAACGCACATACGACGAGGATTGATTAAGTTGCGAGAGGCTCTTTTCGCAGCCGAAAATTCGCCCGCCGAAACGATTCAAAGAGGGGAGGTTTAATCATTAATACCGAATTAGATCCCCTCTCTAATCGGCTCGAAGAACTCGTGATCTTGAAAGTAACCGAGGGGCTCGACGCAGCTGAACAACAGGAGCTAGATCAAACTGATTGGTCATCGCTTGGCAACGAGCCTGAACTGGAAATTGAACAATTTGAACGGGCCGCGGCCGCGTTTGCGGTGGCTTTTGATCAGGCGACTCACGAACCGCTACCGGAAGATATTCAAAAAAAAATTTTGACAACGGCAGAAACTACGCTGGTCGACTCTGGGAGATCTGAAGTCGACGAAGCTCTTCGGGACAATAATTCGGTTGTTTCTGAGACGCGGACGAAGACTGTTGAAAGTGTGTCTGCCCCGCCAAGCTGGCGAGAGGGATTAGCGCTTTTGGCGATGGCTGCCTGCCT
>CAMYNE010000103.1 GCA_947259675.1 uncultured Pirellulaceae bacterium | reverse complement strand
CACCAAACGTGGTTTCTTGGCTCGTTATGTGATAGGCGACGTAGCAGCATAAGAACGCAATTGAACAAATCATTGCGGCACCAATCGCCTTTTTGTGAATGTCAACATTGCGTCTCTTGATCGCCACAAGCGCGACGATTAACAAAACCGCCACGATCGAGTTGAGGATCGCGTGCACCTGGGGGAGAAAGCTGAGACTCATGCCTTCCGGTAATTCGAACTTGATTCGTCGCATCATTCCCACGAGCCCCAGCACCAGTATGGAAATCACCCACGCAATTCGTTTTAGCGTGGCGGCAAGTCTGAGTTTCGCAGGTTGGCTCAGGTGTGCTTCGAAAGATGTCATTTCTTGTCCAGATCAGCCGGAGGAACCGTTTCTGCGTTTAACTGGTCAATGAGTTCCAACATCGCGACTTCTTGATCTGCCTCCTGCCAATTAAAATCACCTCGGACGTTGCCCCATTTGTCGACGACAAACAGCTGCGACGAGTGATGATTCTCTGACGCGTGAGCCCTAAAGAATTCCGAGCTTATCCGCCGAATCAAGAGTTCGTTTCCCGTGCAAAACAGCCATTTGTCGTGGTCAGCAGAGAATTTATTGGCGTATTCGCTCAGCACGGCCGGTAAATCCGTGTTTGGATCGGTGGTGATGCTAACGATCGTCGCCGGGTGATCGGCAAGGCGTTCTTGAAGAGCACGAAGGTACTCGTTTTGTTTTTGGCAGATGCCGGGACAAGATGTAAAAAAGAAGTTGGCAATCCAGACCCTGCCTGTCATCTCGCGGGAGTAGAATTTTTTCCCACTGCGTTCCACCAGATGAAACTCGCGTATCCAGGGAATGGAACTCACATCATCAATTTCGAGTCCCGCCATCGCGTTTCGCGTGTGGATTGTTTTCTCCAGCGGCGGTTCTGTTTCCGATGCGAGTTCTTTGACCACGGTCGTAAACCGTTTCATGTCATAAGGATCGTCCCACTTAAAACGATCTCGGTAACGGCCCCATTTATCGACAAGCAAAATATTGTCTGTATGTGTGGCAGGGTCCACGATGACCCGGAAAATCTGTTCACCAATTTCCCGGACTTTGTACAAAGGCCCGGTCAGCATGGCCCAGCGTTCCGGCGTCGCGTTGTAATCATTCGCATACCGTTCCAGGATCTCGGGCGTGTCTTTTTCGGGATCAACAGAAATGCTAACGAATCCAACGTCCTCATTTCTGAGTTGTTCGTTGAGTCGTTGCACTTGTGCATTCAGGTCACGACAAATCGAAGGGCATGACGCAAAGAAAAAGCTGACGGCATACGGTTTGCCCGCAAGCGTGGCTGAATCAAACGTCTCATCGTGCTGATTGGTGAGCACGAATTGCGGTACGCTGGGCAGATGTTTCCAGGGAACATCGACCAGAACAGCGCCTGGCGGATGTTCCGCAGACGGATTTTGTGTACTGCTCGAACCCGATTGTCCAGCGATACGATCCGGCCTGAGCGATTTGAGTGCAAACACCATCGCCACAATGCAACAGCCCAGCGCGATCGTGAATAACAGCAACGGAAAGATCTTTTTCATGAATTCGTCTCAACTAGCGCTCAAAATGGACATCTTCAGAATTAACAGAATCCAGAGTCAGCTCACGGCTTTCAGCAGCCGAGGAATTACGCTCTTGCGAATACCGCTCAGTACGAAAACCGATATCGGGCACCAAAAGTAACACCAGCAACGCACCCATGATGATTGCCGGAAGGGTGAGCACATACTTCCAGGGTCGTTCCCACCACAAGTGCATGAAAAACAGAACAACCAACATCGCCTTTGCCACGGAGACTGCCATCATGGCCGACCAGCCTGTGAACTTGTCTTCCATCAGGTGTGAACGACCAATCCAAAATGATAACCCGGTCAAAGCGCATAACATCAGAAACACAATAATGAATATGAACGGGCTGTTTTTTTTGTGAGTGGGCTGTCCGGTTTCGTTCATCACTAAAACAAATAAAGGAGCGGGAAAAGAAAGATCCAGACAATATCTACAAAGTGCCAATAGAGAGCAACGTTTTCAACTAGACCAGCCCGGCTCGCGCCTAATCGCTTCGGACACAACACCAGGAACGCGACAAGACCTCCAAATACGTGCAACGCGTGAAATCCGGTCAGCAAAAAATACGTATTGGCCCACGTGTTTCCGCTGGGAATCACCATCGGAAGTTTCAAGTGGTAATGCTCGTTAATTCCACCATGAACATCTTTGAAAATTTCCAGTGCCTCTTTTCGTTTTCGTAGTAGCGTCGTCTTTTTGGTCAAGGCGGTAATCTGAGCCGTCAATTGGTTCGCGAGTTTGGTTTTTTGTGCGAGCGTAGATTTAACCTCGTCATTCGGTTCTTTAATTCCAGAAAGCTGACCGATATCCGACTGAGTTGATTTGAGAGTTAACTCCGTTTCTTTGAGCTTCGCGTTTTCTTCACCAAACAGCATCTGGACTTCATTTGCTTCGTTGGCCACATAAGTGTTGATTCGTTCGTCGGTTTGCGGATCGGAAATCGGATAAATCTGCTGAGCCAGAGATTCGATCGCCAACCGCTTCATCATCGGATCATCCGTTGAACCGACTTTCTGTTCCGTCCAGCCCACCATGCCTAGTTGCAGCAAATACAGCGTTTCCAGCTTTTGCTGTTCGTCCGGCGATGCCTTGGTCTCCTCAAGATCGCGAATCTCCTGGCTTAGGTTTTGCTTCAGGCCTGACAAATAGTTGATGTCCGGGCGATCGTAAATCAGACTCCTCGGCACTCGCGGGTATATTCCGTGGGCAAATTTCGAACCGTACTCGTAAGCTTTAATTCCTAAAAACGCTCCGCCCAACAACATGGTCAGCAGCAGCCATATTTTAGCTTGGGCAGGTTTGTCCCGTCTGGCGTTTTCAAACGCGAATACGATCGTACCGCTGGAGCAAATCAACACAAACGTATTGAGCGCACCGATCCACTCGACAATTCTGACGGCGCTGGTCGTGGGCCAACTTCCTTCCGGCGCTCCGAATCGAAGCACGATATAAGTGCCTATCAACGCCGTAAAAAACATGATTTCGGTTGATAGAAACAGCCAAACGGCCAGTTTTCCGGGCGAAACAGGAACCGCAGGTTGGTAGATTAATCCCACATGTTCAGTGCGTTCAGCGTTTGAAGATTGCGTTTCCAAGGGAATGATTGCCTAGCTCAAACTAGCGATCAACAGGATCAACATGTAGCAAGGAAGATAAACCAGCGATACTCGCAGCAACTTGCGGGCGATACCGTCGGTCAGTTCACGCGCAAAATTTATCGAAGCTTTCAGATACCAGCCTCCCAAAGCGATCGCGAGTGTCGCAAACACGATTCCATGAACGGGGGTTCGGAATGTCAGAATTGGAATCAGGCTGACGAGCAGGATCAACACTGCAGTGACAACCGCTTTGCGTCCGGCGCGTTTTCCAGTTGGATCCACCACCGTCAACATCTTCAAACCTCCAGCCGCGTAGTCTTGGCGGTACATCCAGGCAATCGCCATGAAATGTGGAAACTGCCACAGGACCAGCACGCTGAACAACGACCAACCAACCAGATTTACGCCTTCAATGGTCGCCAGGCAGCCCATGATCACCGGCATCGCTCCTGCGATCGCGCCAACCTCGGTATTGAACGATGTCCACCGCTTCATCGGCGTGTAGATGAACACGTAAAGTACCCAGTTCGCGATTCCACAAACAGCAATTTGCCAATTGACGGCGGCCAAAAGAACGGCCACGCCCACACCAAAACTGACCGCACCAAAAGTCGCGACTTCCGTGGCTGACAAGCGTTGATCGGGAAGTGGTCGGGTTTGAGTCCGCTTCATCAAAAAGTCGGAATATCGCTCAACGAACATGTTCATGGCATTACCGCTGGCCGCAATTGCCAGCATGCCAAACGAGGCACCTAGGAGGACGGGAAGACTGATCGGACAACCTGCCCCTGCCAACACGGCAGCCACTACAAAGGTCACGAGGACCATTACCGAAATACGCAACTTGGTCAGCTCGACGTATGCACTCCATCGCGAGTCCTGATTTTTTGCGATGTCAACGATTGAATTGTTGTTGGTTGCAGAAGCCATTTGAGTGTCTTTGTTAGGTTGCGTCCGCCAAATCGAGATTCGCATTCTGGGCCGCGAACGACTGTGAGTCTTCAGTGTCAATTAAGTTCAGTTTCACCCTTCCCAACCTTAAGGCATGAATCATCCAGAAACCGAGGATCAATGAGCCTACGGCGACATGTGCCGTGATCAAGTTCATTTGCCAAAAGGATTTTTCGGTTACTACGAAAGCAGCCGCATATGGGATGTCCTCAAACCAAACCGGCCATCCGTGCTTTACGACCCACGTTCCAAGCCCGAGCGCAAACTGAATCAGCACCAGCAAGCCGAGAATATTGATCGAAGCATGAAGCCCCTTCGTGTCGCCATACCTGGAGTTTTTCAACCAGAAGAACTGGCCCACGGTTCCGACCACGATCAAGACAGCCGTGATGATATGGGCAAGGATCAGACTGGCATACAATCCAGGAGGGGCTACCACGTCGATGTGTCGGAGAAACGCGCCAATGACGAGTTGCCCGAAGCAGATCAGCAACATGATAACCGGCCATTGTATCAGCCCGCTCATTTTTCGTGAGCCCTTATTTTCCAGTGATTTCGTCGCATTTTCCTGACTCAACCACCACCGCGACGTAACGACGCAGTAGGCTATCACCGCCGCAAAAAAAGCCGGTCCCAAACAGCCATGAATCTTGGCAAGTGTTCTCTCGTCCAACAGAACGCGCATCCCTCCAAGGACGCCCTGAGCGATCACCAACAACAGCAATCCCACCGACATCCAGCGAACCCAGTTTCGCGGTTCCTTCAGCCACGTCGCAATCACGAGCGCGATTGCAACCAGTCCAGCAAGTGAACCCAACAAGCGATGCCCATGTTCGACAAACAGATCCCATGGCCCCAGGAACCAGTCCCGCACCGGATACGCAAACATGTTGTAATTGTAGGTGTTGGGCCAATCCGGCACGGCCATTCCCGCATCGTAGGTGGTGACCAAACCGCCTACCCAAATCAACGGAAACACGATCGCAGCTAACAATGCACCAACGCGATGTGGAAGTCGACTGGGCATCACAGAATCTGAATGTGATTGGGCTTTGGGTTTTGATTTCTGCTTTGATTTGCTCACGCATTCACCTCCACGTTTTTCATGTCAGTCGCTTCGGCGACGATTTGTGGAAAGTGGTCCGTTTCGGTGTCCGGATGACTGTATTCGTAGGGGCCGCGATAAACGATGGGTTGGAAATCGAAATTGCCATGACCCGGTGGGCTGGGCGCCGACCACTCCAGTGAGTTGGAATTCCAGGGATTACGATCTGCCTTCGGTCCAACAAACATACTCCCAACAAAGTTGACCAGAAAAATCAACTGGGCTGCACCCATGCCGATCGCACAATACGTCATGAATTGATTCATGGGCAACAGCTCGAGCATCCCTTCTAGCTGGTAGGGATCAGCATAGCGTCGAGGAAATCCTTTGGCTCCGAGCAAGTGCATCGGATAAAAGGTTCCATTCAAAAAAACGAACGTTAGCAGGAAATGCAATTTTCCCAGCGAGTCGTTCATCATCCGCCCAAACATTTTTGGGAACCAAAAATAGATCGCGCCCATCACGCCGAGGATGGAACTCCCAAACAGGACGTAATGCAAATGAGCGACGATGTAATACGTGTCATGAATCATGATGTCGACCGGTGGAGCTGCCATGACGATGCCGGAAAGTCCGCCGATGATGAACATCGAAACGAACCCAATACTGAATAGCATCGGCGTCGTCAAATGGAGCCGCCCTCCATACATGGTGCCGATCCAGTTAAAGACTTTGATGCCGCTGGGCAGTGCGATCAGCATTGTCGACACCATAAACGAAACGGCCAGGATCTGATTCATGCCCGAAATGAACATGTGATGGCCCCACACGATGAAGCCGAGACCAGCGATGGCCGTAATCGAATAGACCATCGGACGGTAACCAAACAGAGGCTTCCGGGAAAAACACGAGAGCATGTCAGACACCATGCCCATCGCAGGCAAGATCATGATGTAAACCGCAGGATGCGAGTAAAACCAGAACAAGTGTTGCCAAAGCAAAGGCTGTCCCCCACCGCTGGCGGGGCTCGCATTATTGGCGGCGATCGCTTCCGGCAAAAAAAATCCGGTTAAGAGAACTCGATCCGACAATTGCATTAACAATGCCGCCGTCAATACGGGAAGAGCGAAAGCTTGCATGATGGCCGTAATGAACATTCCCCAGACGGTCATCGGCATGCGGAACATGTGCATCCCCGGTGCCCGCATCTGGATAATCGTCGTCATGTAATTGAGCGAGCCCATCATGGATGCCACACCGATAAAGATCATGCCCAACGTCCATAACGTTTGAGCGTTACCACTCCCGGGCGCCGAACTCAACAGAACGCTGAGCGGAGGGTACGAGGTCCAGCCGGCCCCCGGTCCGTGCCCCGGCATGAAAAAGCTGAGAATCATGCACCCAAACGCAGGCCACATGAACCAGTAGCTGCACATATTTAATCGCGGAAAAGCCATATCCTCCGCGCCGATCATGAGCGGAATCAAATAATTACCAAACCCGCCTGCCAGGATCGGAATGATCACGAAAAAGATCATGATCGTCGCGTGCATCGTGAACAGCATGTTGTAGAACTCGGGCGAGATCTGACCGCCGCTTTCAAGAAAACAGAAACTGGAGACCAATGATCTTATGATCGGTGGCAAACACGTATGACGTCAAAAACTGCCACACCGGGTTGCGAGCCGCTTGATGTTCGTTCGTGTTGGCGTCAGTTGCTGTCATGAGTTATGGGGTGCCGTCGTCAGAACCAAAATTTGGAGAATACTCCCTGGTTACCCGCGACAACCAGTTGTCGAACTCTGATTGCGAAACGATTCGCATTCGGGCTGTCATTTTGTAATGGCCCCAGCCGCAAAGTTCTGCACAGGCAATCTCCATTTCGCCTTCGCGCGTCGCGTTAAACCAGGCGAACTGGATCATGCCCGGTACAATGTCTTGTTTGAGACGCAGTTCGACCACCGAAAAGCTGTGAATTACATCGTAACTTTCCAATTGCAAAACAACGTCCTGTCCGACAGGCACCACCAGTTCATTCTCGATGTAGACATCATCTTGTGTTTGAATGCGATCGTCTTCGCCCGCGTAATGAAACTCCCAACCGAATTGCTTGGCCTTGACCAGGACCAGTGGCGGCTTGGGAATGGTCTGGCCGCCAACTTCGATGGTTGGCCGATTCATCTTGTTTTCGGCCCAGGAATTCATCTGATAAAACGCAATAAAGACCAGAATGATGCAGGGGATGATCGACCAGACTAACTCAAGCCTGGTGTTGTGGTGAATGTGCTGCGCTTGTTCGCGGCTTTCGTCGAACTTCCAAACGATCCAGCCGATCGCCAACATCGTCCCTACAAGAATTAATGCTGACAGCAGATGCAAACCGTTGAATAAATAGTCAATCGTATTTCCCGCATTACTGTAGCTTTCGGGCATCCATGCATTGTTAAGCGGAGCAATGTCGTAGGCTGCCGTAAGCTGCCATCACGTACGTGGCGATCGCCAAGACAGGTACAAGCAAGAACAGGATGGACCAGAAGCGGTTCACGTTTCGGTTTTCTCGTAGCTGGATTGGTATGAATTCGGGAGGTCGAGGCTCCTGCCGAGACACTTGATTCGTCAAATTTGTTCGGCAGGAGCCTCAACCTCCCACAAAAATGAATAAGCAAATGTTTACCGTACGGCCTGATCATTGACCGGTTTTGGTCTTTTGCTCAGAGCAGTTGCCTCGTATGGCATTGCCTTGACGTATGCGACCAGGGCCCATATTTCATCAGACGTCAAAGCGGGAGACGACGGCATCGGAGTACCTTCGATTCCGTTGGCAATTCTTCTGTAAACTTCATCGGGATGGCTGCCGCCACGAAAAACGGGCATCCGCAGATTGCGCGGACGTATGGGACGCGGTCGTAACGCGCCGGCATCTGAGAATTCGCGGAAGGTCGCGGCATCATACAAATTTATGCCACTGGTCTTGCCCCAATCATTCACCCAATCGTCGAAGTTTTCTGTTTGACCATCACCCAGACCCGTCTCACCGTGACATTGAACGCAGTTGGCTTTGCCCGCGAACAATCGTTTGCCCGATTCAATCAGGTCGTTATGGTCGGCGTGCTTGAACTCCGCATTTGCGGGAGGGGGCGGCACTTCGGAGACGGCGTCGTCTGCCTCGTACCACCGATCAAGAATTCCCTCGTCGTTCAGGAATCCAGAAACAAGATCATAGAGTCGTTCTTCAAATGCTTCCCGACGATCCGCAAACTCTTCTTCGTAATCTTCTGGCTCTGTCGCCTTCGCCGCTTTCTCATTTTCAATCCAGCCGACATCCAACAAGGGCTCGCCATCGAGATTACCGATTTCGGCCATCAGCCGCCGCTCAAA
Organism: uncultured Pirellulaceae bacterium; assembly: GCA_947259675.1. Taxonomy (GTDB): domain Bacteria; phylum Planctomycetota; class Planctomycetia; order Pirellulales; family Pirellulaceae; genus Mariniblastus. The sequence continues at coordinate 775 of CAMYNE010000103.1, read as the reverse complement.
CTGACCTCGGATCGTCAAATATTTGACGTAATCGACGAGCGCCTCAACTTCCTTCGGATCGAGGGTTCGAAAGCTTGGCATGGCGGTGCCGGGAATTCCATTACGAATGATGTTGACCAGATCTTCATCCGTGGGAGCTTGGCGCAGCGGCGTCGATTTGAACTTGAATTTGCCTAACCGAAAATCACGAGGATACGGATTCAAAAATGATGCAGTCGGTCCGGAACCATCGCCCGATATTCCATGACAATGGGCACAATGCTCACGATAGAGTCCGCTGGGTTCGCCGGTTCGATCACTTTTGACTGCACCGGCAGCCATTTTCAGATTATCAATATTGACAGTCGGGTCTTCCGGATCGCCGAGCTGGTTTGGGAATCTCGGATGATCTGGCGTTCCGAATAAGGCGGTCAGAAGATTGCCGATCTGTTTTTTGTTTGCAACAGGAAAATGCTCACCATCGGCAAGCTGTAGTCGTTCCTGTTTGATGAATTCGACTTCGTTGAATCGAAATTCTGGCCGGGGAGACTGTTCGCATCCGGCAAACGACACGCAGAAACCAAGCATGCAAAGCACGGCTTTTGACGTAAGTTGAATGCTTTGACGTTTCAATTGTCTCACCGTAGAGCAGATGCTGAATTACAAATATTTTCTTCTGAGAGGCAGTTTTGTCGACCGGACATATTGTCGCATCCGGCTTCCAAACAGTCGTATAACCGCTGTTTTGGGTTCCGATTAACGTTACCATTCCATCTCTTCAATTTCCTGATTGAGA
>CAMYNE010000102.1 GCA_947259675.1 uncultured Pirellulaceae bacterium | reverse complement strand
GTCTTTTCGTCGGTTTCGCCCGGCAATCAGAGCGCCACGACCGCTATACGTCCGTGCGACGCGCACTAAAAACCGGCTCCAGGAAACGACCCTCGACAAACGTGAAATCCACTTTGCATCGGGTTTCTAAGCCAACACCGGACACAGGCTCTTACGAAAATCACCGAAACAATAAATGAATACGCATTCGAATTCGCCGGAAGTTTAAGATCTCTTAACATGTTCTTAACATTTGTGCCCTAAGTTGCTGGCATATTCGCGGATCAAGAGCCCACCAGTTCGTTTAACCGCAAGCCGCAGGCAAAATGCTTTACCAACCTGTCTCGACAACGATGTCTGCGACTTGCCGTTAAACAAAAAATCCAGTGTCATTTCGCCGAGTTTGAGGGGGATGCCATGTAGGTTAAGCGTCTCTCTTGTCGGAAACAGGGTCAAGCCAGACGCTTGTGCTACAAACTCACTCAATACAAACAAACTGGATCAAAAAAATGAAGTACTTGGGAATGCCATTACTTGGCATCTGTTTTCTGTTGGGCAGCTTCCTGGCAACCGGTTGTGATTCGAGCAAATCGGAAACAGCCAAAACTGTGACTGAATCCGGGAGTTCGTCAGAAGCAGACGCAACCTACACAACTAAAAAGGGTGACTCAAAAGCGACAACGACAGGCGAGAACATCTCTGCTTTGGCAGAAGCCAAACAACGATGGAGCAAAAGCTCAGCCAATTCGGAACTCGCGGGCAAAATTGATATCGACGGCTCGAGTACGGTTTACCCAATCACGGAAGCTGCTGCGGCCGCTTTTAAAAAACTGTATGACAACGTCAATATTACCGTGGGAAAATCGGGAACGGGTGGCGGATTCAAGCGGTTCAACATTGGCGAAACTGACATTTCGGACGCCTCGCGACCTATCAAAGAAAAGGAATTCAAAGCCTGCAAAGAGAACAACGTTGGCTTGGTGGAAATCCCGATCGCCTATGATGGATTGACCGTTGTCGTTCACAAAGACAACGACTTCGTCAACGAATTGACCGTCGATCACCTGAAGACCATCTTTTTGTCGGACAAGGCCGCAAAGACCTGGAAAGACGTTAACGCGGAATGGCCAGACGAGGAGATCAAGATTTTCGCGCCGGGAACCGACTCGGGAACATTCGACTATTTCAAGGAAGTAGTGGCTGGAAAAGAAGGCGCGATTCGCCCCGACATGTCGACGAGCGAAAATGACGATGTCCTGGTCAACGGAGTTGCGGGTGACACAGCGGCAATCGGTTTTTTCGGAGCCGCCTACTATTTTCAAAATCAAGACAAACTAAAAGCGGTCAAGATCGTGAATCCCGCTACGGGTGAGGCGGTCCTGCCGTCGGACACGACAATAGAAGAAGGGACGTACGCTCCCTTCAGCCGGCCTCTGTTTATCTACGTCAACGCAAAGTCGATCAGCAAAGCTCAGGTCGAAAAATTCGTCGACTTTTACCTGACTCACGCCGCTGATTTCGCTCGCGAAGTTGGCTATGTCGCACTGCCCGAAACCGTTTATCAACAGGCCTATGACAATTTCCTGGACGAAATAACGGGTACCCACTATTTGACCGAAACGATGGAAAAGCGGTCTGGCCCAGTTACGGAAATCTACCAGTCAAAAAACTTTACTAATTGAATTGTGGCCACACTAATCGAATCCACACCTGACGTTGAGCGAAAGCGAAACTTTCGTTTCCGCTCATTGACGGCGACGTACGTCAAAGAGTTGGGCGTCAAGTCTCTCCTGGGAGCGTGTGCGGCTCTATCCGTTTTGACGACGCTGGCGATAGTCGTTGTTCTGTTCACCGAGGCATCTCGGTTTTTTCAGGCAGACGACGTCTATTGTGACGCGGCCGTCGTCGAAGATGGAGTCAGTCACAAGTGCGGTTCGTTTGTCGCTACCTCGACCAGGGATTCCGCAGGAACTCAAGTTGCTTGTTCGACTTGCGGCAAGTTGCATACGATGCCAGCTGAGGTCACGCTGGTTGGATTCCTGACCGGCTCAAAATGGCAACCACTCATTGGCCGTGAAAGTGAGAAAAAGTTTGGCGTGTGGGCGCTGATTACAGGTACTCTGTTGGTCAGCGTAATCGCAATGTGCCTTGCCCTTCCACTCGGACTGATCACCGCGATTTATCTCAGCGAGTATGCCAACGCACATGTGCGGGCAACCATTAAACCGACGCTGGAAGTGTTGGCAGGAATCCCGACGGTCGTTTACGGTTTCTTTGCCCTGACTGTGATTACGCCGACACTGAAGACTTTCCATGATGGTTTTAACACTTTCAACGCGATGGCTGGAGGCATTGCGGTCGGAATTCTCTGCCTTCCGATTGTTAGTTCGCTGGTCGAAGATGCATTACAGGCGGTGCCCCGATCATTGAGGGAAGGCGCCTATGGCATGGGCGCGACGAAGTTCGAGGTCTCAACCAAAGTCGTTGTCCCTGCAGCCCTCTCTGGAATCATCTCGGCTTTTCTGTTAGCCGTTTCCCGAGCTGTCGGTGAAACTATGATCGTGGCGCTCTGCGTCGGAAGCCGACCGCAAATGTCACTTGATCCACGTGACGATATGCAAACGATGACCGGTTGGATGGTGCAGATGGTCCTTGGGGACGTTTCCAATTACGATGTCGAATACCTTTCGATGTACGCAGTCGCCGCATTGTTATTTCTGATGACCCTAGCCCTGACGTTTGCTGGCAACCTCGTTCGACGTCGTTTTCGCGAGGAGTATCAGTAATGAAGACGAGTCAGCCCCATCCTCTCGAACGGCTTGCAGGCAAAGTACAGCCTCGCAATCGGCAATTTTGGGACCATGCATTTCGTTGGATGTGCGTTGCCGTAGCGTCAATCTCGATTTTGTTCTTAATCGTTTTGCTTATCTCGATTCTTTATCAGGGTGTCAGCTCACTGAATTGGAATTTCCTGGTTCATTATCCCGAACCCAATCCAACCAACGCAGGAATCGGTCCGGCGTTATGGGGGACGATTTGGGTTTGCATTGTTTGTGGCGTTTTCGCTCTGCCGATCGGTGTCGCGACTGCCGTCTTCCTCGAAGAATTCCAACCTCGAAGCAAGTGGTTGAGGAGATGCCACTCCTTTATCCAGCTGAATATCACGAACCTGGCCGGAGTGCCGAGCGTGGTATATGGCATTCTCGGTCTTACCCTGTTCGTCAGCATGGCGGGCCAGTTTGGAACTGCGAAAGAGCCTTATATGTCGTTTGGGGTCAAATACTACGACCAGTTTCTCTCGGCTGGCGAGCGAGCTCTTTTGGTACCGATCGAGGATCCGAGTATGCCCGCGACGGTTGTCGTTCCTGGAATGAAGGCACTCAATAATGACGGTGATTGGGTCGAAGTCAATGTTGTTAAGTCTCGACGCGATATGCCACGAGACGATGCAGGACGTGAGTACGCGCTGGTGGAAGGCCGTTCATCGGGTCGAATTCAGAAACCGAGTTGGTACTTCTTCCGTCTGCCATTCGGACGAAGCGTCCTCGCCGGTGCGTTCACGCTAATGCTGGTCATTCTGCCGATCGTCATTATCTCAAGTCAAGAGGCGATACGAGGCGTTCCGCGTTCGTTACGAGAAGCCGGTTTGGGGCTCGCGGCAACCAAATGGCAGGTTGTGCGAAATGTGACTTTACCGGCGGCGATCCCGGGCATCATGACCGGCTCGATTCTTGCCATGAGTCGGGCGATTGGCGAAGCGGCGCCGATTCTGATCCTGGCCGGCGCGATTTTTATTACCAGTAGTCCGTCAAGTTTGATGGACGATTTTACGGTCATGCCTTTGCAGATTTTTGATTGGGCCAGTCGGCCGCAGCATGGCTTTCACCAGGTTGCTGCTGCTGGCATCATCCTGCTTCTCGGCATCCTGTTTATTTTCAACTCAGTCGCAGTTTTGATTCGTCAATTTGCCCACACAAAATCATCATAAATTCCCGACCAATACATCCCATGAACGAATTAGAAACAACCATGGTTTCCAAGCCAACAACCTTTATCCCACCGGGTGACGAAAGAGACTCGAACGAGAAAACAATCGTCATTGAAATGGACGAATTCAGCGCATGGTATGGTGACTTCCAGGCTTTACATCACCTCAAGTTAGCAGTTCCTGAGAAAAGGGTAACCTCATTCATTGGTCCCAGCGGATGTGGCAAAAGCACATTGCTCAAGTGGATCAATCGGATGAATGACATCGTGCCCACGGCTCATGCGAAGGGAACTCTTCGATTGCCCGACATTGATATACTCGCGCGTTCGACAGACGTAGTTGCTTTGCGGCGCCGAATCGGGATGGTGTTTCAAAAGCCAAATCCGTTTCCCAAATCGATCTACGATAATGTTGCGTTTGGGCCCCGAATCCATTACGCCGGTTTGAGCCGCAACGATTTAGATGATTTGGTTGAGTGGGCACTCAAAAAATCGGCTTTATGGGAGGAAGTTAAAGACCGTCTTAACCAGTCGGCGCTTGGATTGTCCGGAGGACAACAGCAACGATTGTGCATTGCCCGTGCGATTGCAATCGGTCCCGAAATCCTCTTGATGGACGAACCCTGTTCGGCTCTCGATCCCGCTTCGACCGACAAGATCGAAGACTTGATTTACGAAATAAGAAAACAGTACACAATTGTGATCGTAACGCATAATATGCAACAAGCGGCTCGCTGCAGCGATCGAACCGTTTTCTTTTTCGAAGGAAAAATCGTCGAAGAGGGGCCGACGCGCAGCCTGTTCACCAATCCAAAATCAAAACAAACAGAAGACTACGTAACCGGAAAATTTGGCTAGTGTGTCGTAACCTGGAGACGAACAAGTCACCCTGAACCAGCGCAGCGCCGTGAAGGATCTCGTTCCCATTGGTTAGCTGTGAGCCGGGACCATGGAGATTCTCCATTTCGCTCCACTCAATTCAGCATGACTCGGATTGCCGGTTCCTTGCTCCAATGACTCGTATCGGCTCCAAAAAGACAATTCTACAACCGATCAACTTCGAGGAAATCCATGTCCAAACATTTGCAACGTGACGTGCAACAGCTTCATCGCCGCTTGATGAACTTGTTCGCCATCGTCGAAAAAATGATCGATAATGCGGCGCGGGCGCTCTGTGAAAAACGGGTTGAACTGGCGACGGAAGTAATTGAAACCGACAAAGTGGTTAACGCAACCGAGGTTGAGATCGAAGAAGAGTGCCTGAAAATTCTGGCACTCCATCAACCGGTAGCAACGGACTTGCGGCGACTCACCACGGTGCTCAAGATCAATGTCGAACTGGAACGCATGGCCGATCTCGCTTGCAACATCGCAGAGCGAGCGGAGTCGATTCACCGACATCCTTATTTTCCAGTGCCAGACGAATTGCCCGAAATGGTTCGTCAAGCAACCAAGATGATTCGCATGTCACTCGATTCGTTCGTAGAGTCGAACGCGATGTTGGCTAAGCAAGTGATTTACTTTGACGACGCGGTCGACCAAAACAACCAGATCATCATTCGCGAATTAAAAGAACTAATGAAGCAGGATTCTGAACTTGTCGAACCGGCATTGCATTGCTTTTCCGCTTCTCGACATATCGAGCGAGTGGCGGATTTGGCCGAAAATATTGCCGAAGACGTGATTTATCTGGTCGACGGCGACATCGTTCGCCACAAACATGGCAATTTTGAAAACAGGGAAAATATCGAAAATGCCTAAACCCAAGATTTTGATTATTGAGGATGATCGTTCGCTGGCTGAGGTTCTGGAATACAACCTGAACAGCTCGGGTTATGAAACGATCTGGGCGATGGATGGTCAGGACGGTTTGAACCAGGCCCGACTTAGATTGCCCGATCTGATTTTGCTCGATCTGATGATTCCGGTCCTGGATGGTCTGGAAGTCTGTAAATTCTTGCGGGCATCTTCTGATACACGCGATATTCCAATCGTGATGCTGACCGCCAAAGGCGAAGAAACGGATGAACTGATTGGATTTTCCCTTGGTGCAGATGATTACGTAATCAAACCCTTCAGTGTCAAGATTTTGCTGGAGCGCATCAAATCTCTGCTCCGCCGCCGTAGTCGAGTTCTCAATACGGGCGATTCGACGACTCAATCAGGAGTCACAATCGACCGCATCAAACACCGAGTCTCGATGGACGGCACGCCGATCGATTTGACAGCCAGTGAATTCCGTTTACTGGATACCTTGATTCGCCAACCGGGCCGCGCATTTGATCGTAGCGAATTGATCGACGCGGCACTCGGAGCTGACACCCTGGTACTGGAGCGTACAATCGATGTCCATATTCGCTCGCTTCGAAAAAAACTGGGGGAAGAGAAGCAGCTGATTCAAACCGTTCGGGGCGTCGGTTATCGATTTCGCGAAAGTGTTTGACTTCTGGATCGGTCATTCAATCGAATAGATCTCGAAAAACTCGCATAATTCTGAATCGCGCAAAATCCGGCCCTTCTCAAGAAAATCATACTTTTTAAGCAACTACATACCTCAATCTACGATGATTTAAATAACTAAATTCTTTTGCGCGTCGCGCCCCTGGTTTCGACTCTCTTTATTGATAAGACGCTAGAGGCAATCATCTGATGAGGTGCCGAAATGTTCGAATCCAGAAAAAGAAACTCAAACGCTAAATCCAGCTATCAGGCAATCCAACCGGTTCCACTTGGCCAATCTGTTAAGAATTCCGGAGACTTTGAGAATTGGCTGGATCGCGAACTGAACATTCTGGCCGGTCGATGGATAGAATTCACGAGTCCAAATTCGTGTGGTAACTTTGTATCAAAGACATGCCGCGTCACGGCCCGCTCAAACGGCTTTCTCGAAGAACGGGTCTACGCAAGGATTTCCGTTATCGCCCGCGCCGGCTCGACGCCAGTCAACTTCATGTCGAGTCCTTGAAACTTGACCGTGAAC
>CAMYNE010000101.1:4863-11830 GCA_947259675.1 uncultured Pirellulaceae bacterium | reverse complement strand
TGCAACGCGTTGATCGGATCGATTTCGGTCACGATCACGCGACCGCCGTATCGTTGCATTGAATGTGCACAACCTTTGCCGACGTCGCCGTAACCCGCAACAACGATCACTTTACCGGCAATCATCACGTCAGTGGCTCGTTTGATTCCGTCTGCCAGGGACTCGCGACATCCATAAAGATTGTCGAATTTGCTCTTCGTAACCGCATCATTGACGTTAATTGCGGGCATTTTCAGCTCGCCTTTTTCATGCATTTGATACAGGCGGTGGACGCCTGTCGTCGTCTCCTCCGAGAGCCCCTTGATACCCGGGATTAGTTCTGGGAATTTTTCGTGGACCATTTGAGTCAAGTCGCCACCGTCATCCAGAATCATATTGAGCGGCTGCCCGTCGGGAAAATGAATTGTCTGCTCAATACACCAGTCGAATTCTTCCTCGGTCATTCCTTTCCATGCGTAAACGGGGACCCCAGCCTCTGCCATTGCTGCCGCGGCATGATCCTGGGTGGAAAAGACATTACAACTGGACCAAGTGACTTCAGCACCCAGTTCCAGCAAAGTTTCGATCAATACGGCTGTCTGGATTGTCATATGCAGGCAACCGGCAATGCGGGCGCCCTTCAGAGGTTTTTCCGGACCATATTTTTTTCGAAGCGACATCAAACCTGGCATTTCGTTTTCCGCCAGTTTGATCTCACGACGGCCAAAATCGGCAGAAGAGATGTCCTTAACTTTGTATTTCAATTTCGTTTCTACGCTGGCCACTTGAGTCTCCTGAAATTCCTGAGAAAGGCTTTTGGTTTTGTATAAAAGGCGGCTAGAAATTCGCACGATGGATCGTGCCTGCTAAAACAAGTCTCACCTAAACATTGACCGCAAACAATGAAACTTTACAACCAATAATATCAGCAACGCTTACTTAGTCGTTGGGATCAGAATTGATCGATATTTAACGTTACTTTGCGGGTTGTCATCCCGCAAAAGCCGCTTGAGCGTACTTTACGAAGGCCTTGAGCAAATCGACGTCTTTTCCGCCAGGGAAATTTTCGATCCCGCTGGCCACGTCAACGGCATCTGGTTTCACTTTCTCGATGGCCGCCGCAACGTTGTCCGGAGTCAGTCCACCAGCCAAGATTGTTCTCACAGGGACGTTAAGTCGATCCAACAATGACCAGTCGAATGTTTCGCCGGTCCCGCCGTATGCTCTGCCTACCGCTTTGTCGACCAAAATCCCGGCTGCTCCATGCTCGCACCAGGCGTCGATTTCTCGCTGAGCCCCTTCCAGCGCTTGATCGGATTCGCCGCCGATTCGAATTGCCCGGATAACGTTGAAAACACCCAGTTCGTCAATGATCTCGGGACGTTCGTCCCCGTGCAGCTGAATCGCGGAAAACTGCAAATGCTCGGCAAGTTCCAGGATGTCTTGAACGCCATGATTAACAAAAACGCCGACGACGACGAAAGAACTTGGAATCACTGAAATAATCTCCAGTGCCGTCGTGGGGTCAACGCTTCTCAGACTGCGCTCATAGAAGTTCAGCCCAATGGCATCCGCCCCTGCTGCAACAGTGGCCAACGCATCTGCAGGATTCGTTATGCCGCAAGCTTTAATTTTGAATGTTTGCATGGAATTTCTTGGATGGTGGCGGCGTGCTTTGCTCTGAAAAAATGTCCGGCGTCTCTGCCACGAACTAAGTGGACAGCGCCACTTTGTATCGAGCGGCAAGGCGCTAGCGGTTTTTCTGCATCGAACCGGCGGCTAGCGCCTTGCCGCTCACATCTGCGTGAAACATCGTGTTCTTCCGTGCGAGAGACCGAATATGGCCCTGTCCAACTAAGGTTGTCTCAGAATCACGTTTCGCAAGTTGTTTCAGCGGCGTTGCTCTAGACCAAACGGCATCTTGGCATTTATTCTAGCAATTCGGAATTATCAGCGACGGTGCCATTTCATGTTAACTAGAATTTCCAGATGAATTTTCAGCCACTGTTTCGATCGGATCACACAACGACGCTAGTTGCGCCGGCTGCCTATCGGCGGTTGCTCGAAGAAGCTGATCGCCTGCCTTTGCTCATCGCGGGAGTTGCCGGAGTTCCTGGATACAACGGCTTTTTTTATTTTCGCGAAAAATATGGCTCCCGTGTGATTGGTTCGCGGCCCACTCGAAACTGGCGGCTCAGTCACGACGGAATTCACGGCTGCAACCTTGAAGACCCCAATCAGACTCGAGAGTTGCTGCAAAAATACAAAATTAAAACGATTTGGAATTGCGGTGGAAGCTGTGCGTTAAAAGCCTGCGAACTCGATCCAGAGATGGCGCGACGGGTCAATGTGGAGAGCGTTCGCTCGTTGCTCGACGTGATAGAAGATACCGATATTCGCCTGGTCCATTTTTCAATTGACCTCGTCTATTCCGGTCATGGTCGCGGTGACTACATCGAATCTGACCTCGCGGACCCAGTGACGATGTACGGTAAAACGATGCTCGAAGCGGAGGAGATGATCTTGTCCGAACGCCCTCAATCGTGTGTGTTGCGAATCTCATTGCCAATGGGAATCAGCTTCAACGGGCACGCCGGCGCAATCGACTGGATCCAGGCGAGGTTCGCAAAGGGCAAACCGGCGACGCTTTATTTTGACGAGGTTCGAATGCCGACTTATGTTGAGTGTCTTAACGAAGTTGTCGAAGAAATCCTCGCGGGAAACTTGAATGGCCTGTTTCACGCGGGTGGACCTCGAAAGCTCTCCCTATATCAGATTGCACAGATCGTAAATCGAGTGGGTGGATATGACCCGGAACTGCTTCAAGGCTGCCCGCGAATCGACGCGGGACCAACACCGCCTCGGGCCGGCAATGTTACGATGAAGTCCGATAATCTCTTGAAAGCGCTGGGACGAGAGCCGTTTTTACCTTGGCCACTTAACCCTGAATTTCTGCCGAATTCCAAAGACTGGCATCACGAACGCAATTCAAGATGGGCTGGAACCCCGGGTCTACTAGCGAATAAGCTGTACAAACGGCCCGTAAATTAGTTGTTTTGCTCCCAAATTTCGCGAATAAACAGGGTCAGATTGAAGAGCAAGGGTAAGCAGGATAGAATTGGTTGAAGGAGAGTCTTCGACATCAGCTCGTACGGAATTTCTCGGCCAAGGGCGCACGGAACATGACCGACAGTTTTTATTGGAGCGCGAGCGCTGGACGTTGGATGGGCATTCCGGTGCGAATTCACGTTCTGTTGTTTCTTTTTATTGCAGTCATCTTCGGCGTCGAATGGAGTTTACCCTATAGCCGAAGCCTCGTGGCTGGCACCGCTTTTGTCACTTCAATCGTTCTGATATTCAGCTTGCTGCTACATGAATTGGAGCACGTCTTTGCGATCACCAATTTGGGTGGACACGTTAACAACATCGTTCTCACGCCTTGGGGTGGCAACTCGGACTTCGCATTGCCCACTGCGGCTCGTGATCGAGCGATCGTTCATCTGGCTGGTCCGTTTGCAAACGGAATCGTCGCGGCACTTGGTTGTGCGATGTTGATTCAAACGGATCAGGCGGCACTCAAAGAACTGATTTATCCACTCAATCCAAATCCGTTCAGCATGAGCGATTGGGAATCTTCGTTGCTGGTGATCGTAACCTGGGTCAACTTTCAACTGTTCCTTATCAATATGATTCCGTGTTTCCCGTTTGACATGGCAGGGGTCCTTCGTTCAGTCGTATCCTGGGTCAATCCACACGTGGCAAAGATTCGGTCCGAAACGTCGATCATGGTGATTGGGCATGCGGTTGCTTTCACCATGATTGGTTTTGCCTGGCTTATACAAGATATCCAAACACGAATTCAGCCAGCCTGGTTTTTCCTGTTGGCCATTGGGATAACTTTGCTTTTTTCTGCAAGGTATTCGTTTTATGCCGAAACCGCAAACGACGAAGAGGACTGGGATAGTCTGGATGATCTCGATTATGAGTCGTTATACGACGAGTCATCTTTTTTTGAGTTCCCCGAGGACGAAACCAGCGGTTACTCGCAATGGCTCGCCGAAAAACAGGAAGCTCGAAAACGAGAAGAGACTCGTATCGAACGGGAAGAAGATCGCCGAGCCGACGAAATTCTCAAACGGCTTCATCACGAAGGAATCGAGAATATTTCTGAAGAAGACCGTCTACTTCTGAATCGTGTCAGTCAGAGATTGCGACGCCAACGCAAAGTCACCGACACAAACTAGAATTCTGAGCTCATTCATCCTGAGGATTAAGCCCAACTCTCCTGATTGTACAGTGAATTGGAGTCATCTTGATCGAGCGCAGCGACCGAAGGATCTACTTTCCAATTTCAAATTCTGGCCTTAAGATTGGGATTGGTCGGTCTCTTTCAATTTAGTTTCAAAAAAATCCGCAGGCCACTGCAGTCAACGATGGATAACGAATCTCACAAACCGCTTGAAGTGGACGAATTTGTTTCGCGACAGAGTCCCAGTCTCAAATGCTCGGCTCGGGAACTTGTCGATCTAATTCGAATTCAGTTGGGTGATGCCGAGGAGCGAGTCGAAGCCGGAATCGCAATCTTCTCCAAAGATGGCAAAGACATCTCCGGCGTGAAAGTCAGCGGCGATGCACTTAGTTTGTTGGTACCACAACCGGAAATCGCGAATGGATTTGCCCACACGATCGGGAACGTCAAGGTTGAAGCGGAAGAAATGCGTTTCGAAAAGCTTGAAGACCTTAAACGATCAGAGCTGAAAAAAATGATTCGCGAACAGGGCGAATCGTAGCTCGCCAAATTTCAATCGTCGTACGCCGTTCGATATGATCGTCGTCGACGGCGTCTCGCCCGGTGAGTCGACTGCTCGCCTTCGACAAACCAATACCCACCGAGCACTTTATAAAATGTGAGCAGAACAAATGCTCCGCCAGCGCCAACCGCGAAACCTTCGATACTGATCGGTTGAATGTTTTGTGCGGGGTAAAAGTATTTCAAGATCGCACAGCCGATCAGGGTCCCCGCGATTCCCATCAATAGTGTTGCAATTGCTCCGCCCGGATCGCGTCCTGGCATTACCGCTTTCGCAGCCAACCCAACAACAGTTCCAAAGCCGATCCAAGTCAAAGCCAGATTGGCGTATTCAGCCAGTTGAGCCGTATCCATCGGAGGTTCCTGTATCGTCCTTGATTTGTCGAAACATCGTTCAAGGCAGGTTTTTACCAGAAGCCTCCAGCTTAGCCCAATAGCACTATTTCATTTCTTACGAGAAAAAGTTGCCCTAGCTTGCGTGTTTTTCGTACAATCAAACACGAGCTGTCGTTCGTAACCAGGGGCCGCGGACGAAACTCACTTATGTGGAGTTAACCATGAATCGCCAGCGTTCCTTCATTTGGAATTTTAACCGCGTGGTGCCAGCCGCCGGTATGGCCGTTCTTTTATGTGTAACAACGCAGCTCCAAGGTCAACAGATTCAAGTCTCAACGCCCTTCACCACGGTGAACGATTCATTCTTCGAAAACACCGGAGTCAATTTTGGTTTTACGATTCCTGGTGGACGCGGACCTGGCTCGCGAATCGTTGGTTTGACTGAGGCGGGTATCATGCCGAACATCATGTTCAATCAAGGCAGCGCTGCCAGTGCGATACCTCAGTTTGGTGGATTCGATCCGAACGCGTCCGCTCGTTTTGGATTTCGCACGATCGGTCGTGGTGGCGGCGGAATCTCGCTGGGCATGAATTTTGGAAAAGGCAGCAATCGTTCGATTGTCTCGACAACTCCCAGCATCGTTGTTCAAAACGGTTTTGGTGGAACGCTAACCAACGGTTCGTTCAATCCGTTTGTCACTGGAGTTACTCCGATCGTGGGCGGCGGTAACATCGTAAGTCCAATCGACAACGGGGTAACGAGAGCGTTGAGAAGTGGACAACTCGATCTCACGAAGCCCACCCCGGACGCTGAAGAAAAGTCCTACGAGCTACCGCGTACTTACAGCAACCCTAACAGCACGGCTCAATCGGGTGATATCAGTGTTGCCGCGATCAAGGCACAACGTGAAGCCGAAAGCCTTGCCAAAGAACAACGTTTGGCGACGTTAATCGAGCAGGCTCAAAAACACGAAAGTGAAGAGTCTTACCGGGAAGCCCGTATCGCCTATCGCGCCGCGATTCGCGAATGCCAGGACGACGGTTTGAAAAAGGAACTTCGTTCGCGATTAAAACACCTAAGCGGACGTTAACAGCGTGGCCAACGACGTCGAATTTGTTGAGCTGTTTTGTGGCATCGGCGGTTTCGCCGAGAGCATTCGTGACATCGCTCGCGTTAACATTGCGGTCGATATCAACCAAAACGCGCTCGACGTTTATCAGCTGAATTTTGACCATCCTGTTCTCTGCAAAACGATCGAGTCTCTTGACGTCGACCAAGCTGCGTCTTGGGCCAACCGGTCATGGTGGATGTCACCGCCCTGCCAGCCTCATTCGCGACGGGGCAATCAAACTGATCTTAGTGATCCCCGCAGCCAAGGTTTTTCAAACGTTCTACGACTCATTGATGTTCTCCGTCCGCCCGAAATTGCGATCGAAAACGTCGCTGAGTTTCAGAATTCGCAGAGTCATTTGTGTTTGCTTGAAGTGCTTGAGCGATGTGGCTATTCGTATCAACAGGTCGCACTTTGTCCGACTCAGTTTGGATATCGTAATCGACGATCTCGTTTTTACATGATTGCTGCTTTCAAATGCCTTGATCCCTGGCGAGAAATCGTACGCCGCACCCATGAATTGAACTGGAATCACAAGGAAAACGATTTTGAACAACTCGCGTTGAATCAAGCGAATGCGAATGCTTACGCAACCGCGATCAGTGTGGTTAATGACGGTGATCCGAGACGTATCAGCGCCTGTTTTACATCCGCCTACGGTCGCAGCATCGTTCGAAGCGGTTCCTATTTGAAAACCGAATCTGGCTTAAGGCGTTTCTCGCCGCAGGAA
>CAMYNE010000101.1:0-4851 GCA_947259675.1 uncultured Pirellulaceae bacterium | reverse complement strand
ACTCGGATTCAGTCCTGATTTCAGGCTGCCGGATTGGCCGTACAGTAAGCTCTGGCCACTGGTGGGGAACTCACTTTCAATACCAGTCGTTCGGTACGTGGTGAGTCACCTCCCGAGTGTGAGTTCCAGTTACGTGTGCCAGGACTCGGAGTTGGAGTAGCCATCTTCAAACATAAGTGCTGGGTTCGCCAGTTTCACAGATCGTTTAACGCCCAGCCGTAGGCGCCGGCCTCGGTACAGCCCATGCCTGCGGCTGGGCGTTAAACGCAATACCGTTCAAAGTTTGAACGATTAATGGAGCCACTCGCGCGCATCAGCCTACGGCCGAAAACGCAACTTCATAACGTACGCTTGCCAGTCTTTGTTGAATTGATCCATGTTTGGATTGCCCAGCACTTCAACGAGAGTGTGATAGCCAGTCGGATCGGTCGCGACTCGCTCACGAAATTTGTGGTAGTAGTCTACCAGCAGCCCTTTTTCCTGCAGGTAATAGCAGAGATACCTTGCCTGACTGTAATTCGAACCGCGTTCATCATTGTAGAATTCCCGAGTCGTCGTTTCACAAAGTTCTTTGAATGAGCGCAGTCGTTTTGAAGAAATCGCACCTTGCAATCCACGGAGTCGCCAGTTCGTTTTGCCCCAAATCCTATCGTTTTTTGAACTGGATTGTTCGTAAAGTGACGCAAGCCCTTCATTAAACCACGAAGGACACTCGGAAAAATTACTCTCCATGAACGGATGCACAATTTCGTGCACAAGTGTACCGCCACCGGTACTGATATTCATGACAAGTGCCCGTTCCGTGGACGAATAGAATCCGAATGGAGTCGACGGCTCGCTGCCAAACAGCTCGAGATTGTGCTTTTTGTAGCTGACTTTATCCTTAAACAGCCAAATATCGATGATCGCATCCGGGTCTTTTGAAAAATAGTCTTTCTTCAAAAGATCGACGGCCCATTTTACAGTCACTTCCGCCCGCCGCTTGACCATTTGAAGATTTTCATCGCCTATGACAACAAATGGCTTCTGAATCACGATTTTGAAACCGTTGTGCGGCAATTTTTTCTTCAGCTCTTTGATGTGCCGTTTATAGTCTGCATCCGTAAATCCAGTTCGTGTAACTCGCGGTTCGACAAAACGAGCTTCACCGGGTATCGCATTCGAAGAATCGACTAACCTGCTTAAAGAACCTGTATCGTCGGAATCCTGATGCAGAGCAGCAAACGTCGACTGCGAGGAACCGTTTCGATTCATCAGCAAACAGATCACGATCGAAACGGCAAAAAAACTCGCACAAACAGAAAGCAACATCTTTGGAAACACGTTATCACTCCATACCCAACGAGTGGATTGCAAATACTTGACCAGCCTCAATTACATATTCTACGGCAATGCGTATGATTAGAGTCTCCGAACTAACAATTTGTTACAAGGCCGTTACATGAATCCGTCGAATTCCTTTGCCTCCGCGATCGCAACCAATGTCGATTTGGAAGCAGCAGTTAGCTCAACCTTGGCCAGAATACACGAACAACTGCCCGCTGGCGTCGACCTGTTGTTTGCATTTTATTCCGGGTACGAAGCGTCCGAACTGGATCTCGTATTGCCGGGTCTGTACGACGCGGCTAACGCAAAAACGGTCATGGGTTCCTCTGGACATGCGATCATCGACGGCGGCAGAGAATACGAAGCGGCGCGAGGGCTGGCGATGTTCGCATGCAGCTTGCCGAATACTGAAGTCGTCCCCATGAGTCTGGAGTACGAACGCAGCCCGGATGGTGGCGCCATTACGGGTTGGCCCGATGATCTCGATCCAATATGGCCGGATGACAGTTATCTGTTGGCCATTGGAGAGCCGTTCAGTTTCCCCATGGACGTCTTGTTGGCGCGATTCAATGAGGATCGTCCAAATGTAAGAATCGCAGGCGGAATGTCGGCTGGCTATTCGACACCTGGGCAAGGTCGAATTGTCGTCAACAAAGAAGTCAAAGACTCGGGAGCCGCGGTCGTTCGACTCAGCGGTGGAGTCCAGATTGAGACGATTGTATCTCAGGGTTGTCGTCCCATCGGTGATCCGATGGTCATCACTGATGCTGAACGCAACGTGATCAAATCACTGGGTGGCAAGCCCGCGTTGACACAACTCAAGTCAATTTTTGCCGCGTTGCCGACCCGTGATCAAAGAGAAATGAAAAAAGGTCTGCACGTTGGTCGAGTGATCAATGAATATCAAGACAAATTCGAATACGGCGACTTTCTGATCCGGAACGTCACAAGTGTTGACGGCGTAAGCGGCGGTATCGCGGTCGGCGACTATATGCGAACCGGTCAAACGGTCCAGTTCCATATTCGCGATCATGAATCGGCAAGTGCTGAGCTCGAGCAACTTCTATCCACGCGGAAAGGCCAGTCTCCGACCGCCGCACTGCTATTCACATGCAATGGTCGTGGCACCAATCTGTTTCCCGATGAGAATCACGACGCGGGACTCGTAAACAAGGTCGTTGGTGAGCTCCCGATTTCCGGATTTTTTGCAGGTGGCGAGATCGGACCCGTCGGTGGGCAAAACTTCTTTCATAGTTTTACCGCCTGTGTTGTTTTGTTCTGCTAAATCAATCACTAACGGAACGTCAAAATGACCCAACCGGACAAAGATGTTGTCGCTTACAATCGCTCTGCCTGGGATCGCCAAGTTGCCGATGGCAACCAATGGACAATTCCTGTCACGCCCGAGGAAATCGAAGACGCGAGAAACGGCGAATGCAATATCGTGCTGACGCCGACCAAACTTGTTCCGCAAGAGTGGTTAGGTGACTTGGCGGGCAAAAGCGTGTTGTGCCTTGCCGGTGGCGGTGGACAACAGGCGCCGTTACTGGCGGCCGCCGGAACAAAGGTTTCGGTTCTCGACAATAGCCCAGCTCAGTTGGCACAGGACCAAAAAGTCGCCGATCGCGAAGGCCTCGAAATCGAAACTGTACTAGGCGTAATGACGGACCTGACGGCATTCGCAGACGACTCGTTTGACTTGATCGTTCATCCCTGTGCCAACAGTTTTGCACCACAGATTTTGCCGGTCTGGAAAGAAGCCTATCGCGTTACGAAACCTGGCGGTCACCTGCTTGCCGGTTTTAGTAATCCACTGCTCTATATATTCGACTACGAAGAGTTCGAAAAAAAGAATCTGGTTGTCAAACACAAGATCCCTTACTCGGATGTTGAAAGCCTCAGTGATGAAATGAAACAAACTCTTGCCGCACGCGGTGAGCCATTGTCGTTTGGCCACTCTTTGGCCGATCAAATTGGCGGTCAAATCGCAGTAGGATATGTGATTACGGGTTTTTTTGAAGACAACTGGCCAGAAGAAGACGACTTACTTTCGCCGCTTATCGACTGCTTTATCGCTACACGTGCTACAAGACTCGTCGACCGGGATTGAAAATCTGGCGGATTTTACCGGAATCGCGATTGCGTAGCGCACAATTATGCACGTTGAATTCCGCGCCTTCATAGCCCCTTTGCCTTCGTGAACAAGCACATCGTTACAATCTTGAAAGTTGGATTGTCCATTGCGATCATTGCGTGGCTGTTCAGCCAGGCGTGGAAAACGGATCAGTTTTCGGAGCTTGCCCATGGCGAAAAAAAATGGGGCTGGCTGGCGCTCGCGCTCTTTGTTTGCCTCGGTGCACATTTGCTCGCGTTCCTAAGATGGCAACGGATGGTTCGAGCCTTGGGATTGGATTTCAGTCTCATCGACGCGATTCGAATTGGGTTCATCGGTTGTTTCTTCAACCTGTTTGCCTTCGGCGTCATCGGCGGTGATTCGTTGAGAGCGTTTTACGTCTGCCGCCAAATGAAGGATCGCATCCCCGAAGCCATTGCATCAGTGATCGCAGATCGCGCGATTGGCCTGCTCACCATGTTTTCGGTTGCGTCGCTCGCCTTCCTGGCGTTCGATTTTTCTACGATGGACGCGATTAACCCGAAAAAAATGCAGGCGGTGCGTGTGATGGCCCAAGTGGCCCTTGTCGTGACTTGCGCAGGCTTCGTCGGACTAGGCATCCTGATGTTTACACCGCAGCTGACTAACCGCGGCTGGTTTCGCCAATTGACAAAGATACCACGCATCGGTCCGGTCATCGCCCGCTTGACGGAAGTCTTCAAAGCCTACAGCAAAAAACCCGGTTCGCTTCTAATTGCGTTCGCACTGAGCCTGGGAGTCAATATTTGTTTCGCCGTCACGATTTACGCGATCGCGGTTGGGCTTTCCGGTTCACACCCGACATTAGCCGATCACTTTTTGATTGAGCCGATTGCGATGGTGGCCAACGCCGCGCCGCTGCCAGGAGGTATCGGTGGGATGGAAATCGCCGTTGACTTCCTGTATCAGAGTTTTTCCAAGGCCGACAATCCAGCCGAAAATGGGATCGTCGTTGCCTTCGCATTTCGATTTACGTTACTACTCATTTCCTCATTCGGGGCATTGGCATGGTTTGTTAACCGGAGCCAATTCGGCCAAATGTATCGAACGATCAGCGTTCGAAACCCATAAATTCTCTCACGCAGCCATAATGGCCTCAGAAAAAGGAGCCAGACAAGTTTTTTGCATCTGATTTTCATCCAACTAACATTGGACCAGGCAAAACATATTTTCTGTCTGGAGAACAAGATGAAACTGTCCACCCTTCTTTCTATCTTCGTGACGTTTGCTATTTGTTTGGCGATTCCTTCGAGTACAAGTGCAATTGAATGTCCCTTCCAATTGCTTTGGACTGACGGTCAAGTTTGGGCGTACCGGGCGGTTAGATGTCAGTCACCCACAAAATGCAATGTCCCCACCACCGTCGTGCTAAT
>CAMYNE010000100.1 GCA_947259675.1 uncultured Pirellulaceae bacterium | reverse complement strand
CTTGCTCCGAATCGCCTTCCATCCACAGCACGTTGCTGAGCGTAAAATGAGCCAATGCGGATGGTTCGTCACTGGTAACCGATTTCATGACGGCTGCTTTGATTTCGGCGAGCTCTTCTGCGTCCAGATCGTCGTTATAAAATTTGAGCAACCGTTCATAAATGACGGGATAGTTCACATCGAGGGCCATTGCTTGACGTAGAAATTCAAACTGTTCGGTGAAACTGGCGTTGTTTTTTCGCGCCAAATCGTGGCGCATGACATAAAAATCGGCCGCGGAACGCAAGATAATTGGATCGGCTTGCAAACCGATTCCGACCTGCAAGACTTGTTCGGCCTCGTCGATCTTTTTGAGTTGAACCAGCGCGTTGGCAAGAATAATCCGATTTCGTGAATCGAGCGGATCATTCTCAACCATTTCTCGAAACCTGGCTTCCGCCGTCGCGATGGTCCGCAGCTGAGCCGCTTGGTTGCCGAGCTGACCGTGGATGCGGGCGATATCGATCAAGTCGGTCGGATTTTCTGAAGCCGCTTCTTCCAGGTACGGCAGGGCTTTTTCTGGTTGATCCACTGCCAGGTAATAAATGGACCAGGCTCGATTTATCGCATACACAGATTCGCGACTGTGTTCGAGGTGCCAACGCAGCTTGCGAAGGACGAGTGGATCTTTGGACTGTTGTAATGATTGGGCAATGTTGATCGCCTTCATCCGGTGAGCCAGATGATAACCCACCTTTTCGAACGGCGCCAACTTGTCCAAAATCGCCATCGCTCGAAGGGGTTCGCCGGTACGTCCCAGAATGATGGCCCAGTTAAAGATATCGAACGACTCTCGTTGGCTCGACTTGTCCGAGATAATTCGGCCGTAGTAGGTTTTTGCCGCATCGTAGTTTTTAGCCAACATCAACTCCTGGCCCTTCGAACGGTATTCGCGTTCAATGTTGTCCGCCTGCACATTGACGTAGATCAAAACGAATGCAATGAATCCAAAAACAAATATCGCTGGCAAGCCGCACATGAAATCGTGACGCCGCTCGACCGAGAAATCGGTGAGTAATCGCAGAGGCACAAGCATCAACCAACCGATGGCATAAATCGGAAACCAGATGACCTGCACCAAGAGCAACAGAATTCGACCTACGAAACTCGACTCGCTTTGACCGCCCAACAACGTGCGCGGCAGGCGAATAAAAATTTCGATCAGATCCGAAATATTGCTCGAAAATGCAATGAATTGGCTGGCTATAAATTCAAAAAGTCGCAACATGTTTCTTTAGATTCTGATCCGGATGGATGGGTAAACATTCTGACGGTCTTGCGAAAAAGTCATGGGACCCCGCGCGTTCCGCTTCGCGGCAAAACGTTAAGAATGAACTCTGAAATTCATTGGAAGAGACGGCATTAGTCATTCTGAGAGAGCGTCAGCGACCGAAGAATCTTGCGTAATAGCAAGAGAGACCCTTCAGTCGCCTGGGCTCCTTCAGGATGACTGGAATCCTGTTGCACGTCAGGCTACTTTTGGCTCAACTTCCAATTCATTTTTGTTGAAATCGCTCCGTTTCAATTAGCAGTTTTCTTGAATCAACAAATAGTCGCCTTAGCTCACTCAACTGTTCAGTTGTGATTTCAGTTTCTGGCGTGCAAAAAACCTGAATCGTGGACAATGGAAACTTGTAACCTTTTAAGCCCGCTTCCTGATCTCCCGGCAACCCCAAACCAGATGACAGGTTCGAGAGGAATTGTTGCCAAACCGATTTGACTGAAAATAGACCGGAAGAAAACTGTGGCGTTACCAACTTGCCGGTCGCGTCCACCGCCGAAAACAAAACCACGCCGGATTCCCCACCGTTTTTATTCATCCCCAATTGACTGAACTGTTCGTTTTCAAATTCGCTTGCTCCAACTTCGAACCGGTCGCCATCCTCAAAAAAATGGCTCGATTGCGTGTTCCACCCCAACCCCGAATAGCAGTAGGAAAGATCGTGCCATTCGTCCCACGGGCAATCCATCGAAACAACTGCGATCAAGCCTTGGTATTCGTACGTCCAAATGAACGAATCTTCGGCCTGCAGTTTTTCTTTGCCGCGGTTGGTATGTTCGAATGAAACCTGGATCCAGTTGCCAATTTTTTTCGGCAAGTCCGTTTCTGATGGGAAAGACAGCCTGTCATAGACATAGGCGCCAAGACCCTGGTTCAGATAAGTCTTCGAATAAGTCAGTCTCGCTCCAAACACAAATACGCTCAGGCAAATCGGCAGCACAACCCAGCTGACCCATGCCGGACATAACGTTCTCATGGATGTTGATCTGACGTCGGACGCATATTCTACTTGGCCGACCGGTTCGATCCCAGATTCGACGTATTTCGTTTCGTCCAGCTCAACTTCCTCAGACGCCTCGCGAACAAATGCACCAAATAGCCGATCAGTACTTACCGATAACAAGAAAATAAACAGGAAGACGACCAGCCCCAAAATGTCGTGCGGTCGGCCACTGGCAATCCGATCCGAATAGTTTTCGGAAACGTAGACCACGATTGCCACTCTAAACGCATTGCCAACCACAACCCAGAATAGGCATTGAACGAGGTTAAAAGTGTGACGCCACCAGGGATAGTTCATCGTTACTCCGTAAATCGCAATGCCAGCCAAAGACGAAAACAACGAACGAATACCACTGCAGGCTTCTTCGGTCAAAAACCCGTGCGTTTCGGTTTTCAAAACAACCCCTTCACGGAAGTGAATCTGTTGCAACGCGTCGAGTATCCAACTCGCCAACTTGCTGGCGATAAACTGCAATTCGAATATCAATCGCGAATCCAGTTTCGCTGGTAACGGCAGGGCGAATAGAGAGACAAACACCAGTGGCAGGGCTTTGATCAATCCTGGCAGCCCGTAATACGTGTAGAGTGTTAGCGAAAACAGAGCCACCATTGAGATGGCACCAATGAAGCTCGAATTGAAAACCGTAGCAACCGTAACCAGCGCCAAAACGCCAAGAATCGAGATCGCGATAATATTGGAGACTGGCTTTTCAGCAACACCTAGCAACTCATCGCTCATCTGATACCAGAGCCAACCGACCACCATAACGATCAGCGGAAAATACTGGTAATGACCGGTTTGCCACATTCGAACCGTGTATTCAAGCGCAATCGGAATGTGCGCAAGAAAAGCAATCAGGAGCAACAACTTCGATGAACGCAGTTTTTCGTGTAACACAGTTTCGGATAGGTGTTAGATCGCGGGTACTGAGACAGCGTGAGAGTCACGAAAAGTTTTTGAGGATACGATTTGGCCAGCGCCGACCATCGTTCTGGCAGGTACTTCCACACCAGGACCAATGAAGGCATTGGCGGCAATCCAGCTTTGACTGTTGATCGTGATCGGACGTGTGACGAGATCAAATGTTGATTTCGTAAAGTCGTGCGAACCGGTACAAAGGAAAGCACGCTGAGAGATGCAAGTGTGGCTGCCAATATTAACGGGAGCCAAACTCAAAATGTACACGTCTTCACCAATCCAACTATAGTCGCCAATTTTCAGTCGCCAGGGATAAGTCACGTTGACGCCCGAACGAATGATCACACCGACCCCAATCCTGGCTCCAAATAGGCGTAACAAAAACCGTCTGAGCCCTGATGGCATCGGGAAATGAAATTGAAAGAAGAAAGACTTCACCACCAGCCAAATCAGTTCCTTGACGCGACTCGCTCCTCGGTCAAATTCGGTGTTTTCAAAGTCCTGCAGGTTGATCGGTTGCGTTCGATTGATCTTGTCTCGAATAGGAGCCTTTTCGTCGGCCTCTAAAACGAAAACAGATCGACTTGCAGGATGCGTTGGATTTTCAATACTTAACAATGAACCTGTCCTGTTCAAATCCTATGACGTTTCTCGATCACATTGATTGTCATCGACTTCCGGTCCGGGTCCGCTATAGCCGTATCATCAAGTGGATTCAGAGCAGCCCGTTTATCGCGACCGAATGATCACGCAGATTCCATTTATTCTGAATGATCTAACTGTACGGCCAACTGGTGATGCAAAGCCGCCAGGTCTTCGTTTCCCAATTTTTCATAGATATAAGAAATTTTTTCGTGGACGGGTTTTGTGTTGACGATTTGAGGCAGTATTTTTTCAAACTCAACAAGTGCTTCCTCCAACTCACCTCGTTTCATAAGCACCGTCGCCAACGTGTCGCGAAAACTTGATTTGTCGGAATCCTGCTTGACGACTGCGCGTGCCAGCTTCAAAGCCTGCTCCAATTCGGGTTCTTCCTTGTGGGCCAGCAACCACGCGAGATTGTTGCCGACCGCGGCCAGCCGGTTATCAATTCGATAGGCCTGGCTGATATGCCATTCTGCCTTATCGTTTTCTCCTTGGATCCAGTACATGTTGCCGATCGCGAAATGGGCCAAGGCAGTCGATTGTCCGTTGGCAATCGCGGACTCGAGCATTGACTTAATACTAACCGCATTGGTTTGTCCGTCCGACCGTCGATATTGACGAATCAAGCGTTCGTAGATTGGCGCGTAATTAATGTCAAACTCCATCGCATTTTGCAGTGATCCAAGTTGGAGTTGGAAATTGGCGCCTTCGAGAACCGATAGGTCGTGCCACATCACGTAGAACTCGGCAATGGCTCGTTTGAGTTTCGGAGTGGAATGGATCTGGTCGCCGCCTAACAGTATTTTTTCCGCCCGTTTGATTTCGTCCAATTTCACAAAGGTTTTGGCCAGCCAAATTCGCGCGTCGGCATCCATTGGGTTCTTGCTTAACGAGCGCTCAAAAAACTCCTCGGCTCGTCGAAGTGTCCGCTTGGCCCCCAAAGAATTATTTGAGCTCTTGTAAATGTCAGCAGCGGTCAGGAGCAACTTTGGGTTTATCTCTGCGGCTTGTTCCATGTGAGACACGGCCTTTTCGGGTTGTTGAACCGCCATGTAATACAGTGCCCAAGCCTGGTTAACTTCCTGCGAGTTTCGGTCGTGGCTGTTTTCCAAATGCCATTTCATTTTTGCCAGCATTTCAGGCGTCGCAGATTCTCGAATCAGGGAATAGATATTGAGCGCTTTGACGGTATGGGCTTGAGAAAATCCAGATTGATCATCAGGTGCAAGCTCATTAAGAATCGCCGTGGCCCGGTCAACGTTGCCGGTTTGACTCAATGTCATCGCAAACGAGAAGAGATCATCCCTGGATGGGTCATTGTTGCCGTTGATAATTCGAATCAGATAAATATTGGCTTTTTCAAAATCCTTATCAGCTAGAGCTTCCCTGATTTTTGCGCGGTAACGGGATTCGATTGCATCGCCGGATGAGGTGACCGTAATGATTACATACCCCGTTGAGATCATCGCCACGAGTGCCGGTATTGCCAGAAACATATCACGGCGTTTAGCGGACGATATTCGTTTAAGGCTTTTCCAGGGAGACGAAAATAATGAATACGAATAACTGATCGCGCCTGTCACACAGAACAGCGGTAGAATCACCAGGTTCCAAAACCGGCTCTTGTTTTTGGATGACCGTCGATACTTTTTCATTGACCGAAACGGAGCTCTGAAAACAAACTCCATCAGGTCGCCAATATTGGCTAACAGAATCAGAGATTGTTTTGCGAATCCTTTAGACATTCGTTCCTCTAACGTACGTTTTTTCGGAGATACCAAAACCCAATCATGGGGAAGATCATCGCAAATTTTGTCCTTGAACGAGTTCCATACCGTTTACCGAATTTGGCGTAAAACGAACCGACTTTTTGAACTGTTCACGAGCCGCAAAAAATACCGATTCCAAATCTTGCATCAATTTGGCGTCGATCGGTCCTTGTGGTACGCAGATGAGTTGAACCGTCGTTACCGGCGGTTTGAAAGTTGAATTGCGAATTGATTCCAGCGGCGCGAGCCCACAGGCGACCCGCAAACTGTTGATCATTTTCTCACGAATGTGAACCCACGTATTCTGCCCTAGTTTGATCTGTGGCTGAACCTCTTTTCCAGTTTGATCCAAACCACAAAAAAGAACGATTCCGCGTTCGCCCGTTGGCTTGGACAGCTGTAACCGAGAGTAATTGATCTGTTCCGACGGGGCGGCATTGTGCTTGCTGAATAGATCCTGGTATCGATGTTCCGTTTCAACTCGCCAGCCCAGTCCGGTGTAGCAATACGACAGATCATGGAAATCGCGCCATTGGCAGTCCATCGATAACTGTGCTCGGTGAGAACCATTTTTCAATACCCAAATGAACGAATCTTCACCTTGAATATCTTCTCGAGACCGGTTGATGTGCCGGTACTCAGAAACGTTCCAGCTCTGAAGCTGCGCTGATAGGTCCGATTGCCTGGGAAAATCAAGCGAGGCGAGCGAGTCGGAAATCGGTGTCCCAACTGTGGTCATCGACAATCGCAAGGCCAGCAAACCAATCAGCCCGAACATCACAATCCAATAATTGGCGTTCGGCATTTCAAGACTCCCGACATTCGCCGTCGCCAACGGTCGTTCTTTAACTTCTGCTTTTTGTCCTCGGCGACTTGTACCTCTGGATTTGATTGGTACGAATAACCGAACAAGTCGATCAAAGCTAAGAGCCAGTCCAAAAATTACGAAGAATGTCAAAACACCCAAAAACTCGTGTTGCCAACCTGTCGACACTGAAATTGCCGTCTTGTCTTCCACCAGCACAACGACCGCAATTCGTACAGCATTCCCGACCAATACCCAACCGATTGTCTGAACACAATTAATGAGATGTCGCCACCAGGCGTATCGGTGAAGCAGTCCCCAGAAAACGATCGCAGCGGTCGCAGAAAAAAGCGATCGAATTCCGCTACAAGCCTCTTCGGCGAGAAACTGGTTTGCCTCCGAAACGAGCATAACACCCTGGCGAAGATGTAGTATGCCGGCCGTGTCCAAAACCCAACTCGCCAGACCACTGGCCAGGTATTGCATCTTCAAAATCAGATCCTGA
This sequence comes from uncultured Pirellulaceae bacterium, assembly GCA_947259675.1. Taxonomy (GTDB): domain Bacteria; phylum Planctomycetota; class Planctomycetia; order Pirellulales; family Pirellulaceae; genus Mariniblastus. The sequence continues at coordinate 3,724 of CAMYNE010000100.1, read as the reverse complement.
TCCAATTGGGCTGGCAGCGGTGTGATCAATAACAAAACGATCAGGACGGGTATGGAACGCTTGAGCCCTTCCCTGCCAACGCAGGAGTAAAATGTCGTTGCCAGGAACAAGACAAACGAAATCCACCCGATGAAACTGCTGTTGATCAACGTCGCCAGGCTGACCATGGCTACAATTACCAGCATCAATCCCGATTGAACGGACCGATTCGGCTGGGTGGATGATCTGAAGATCTCGTCTTTGCGATCAAGAAACAACCAGATTGCCGCCATCAGCGCCAACGGAAAAAACTGGTAATGGGCAAGACTCCACATGCGAAAGAAATATTCTTTCAGCACCAGGAAATGGGCCAAAACACCCACAAACAGAAACAGAAGTGTTGGTTTTGTAAAATTCAATTTACTGACTGTCGAAAGGCATCTTGCCAGTCAAAACCGCGCCGCGCCGCCTGAGTTGTTCGATTCACTGCGTATCGCGAGGTCTGCGACGGTGCGAAACGGTTAAACCCAATAAGGCCAGACACCCAAGCGATAAAATACTCGTCGGTTCCGGCGTTGCGATCAAAGCTGCGTTAGTCACGTTGAGGTTTGCAAAACTGCCCGCCATCGCTGCGGCGGCTGGCGACATTGCAAAGTTCATCGTTAACGTTTGGAGACCATTCAGCGTGGAAACGTGTTCCAAATTTCTTAGATCGAAAAAGTAACCACCCGTGGTACCGGCTCCACCCGTAGCAGCATCGGTGCCGTCGACCTTGTAGTTGCCGTTTTGTGTTCCGTCAAACGTATCAGGCGAAATAAACATATCGCCACCGTTAAACGCGAGAAGATTTGAATTAAAAAGCCCTGTCCCGTTGTCGGCTATTTTGATTGGGAAGTAGTAGCCCATCTCCGCGGCCGGTGTAAACGTCCAAGTGATCGATCCGCTTGGATTTGTATTAAACAGGGCAACGTTAAATCCGCCTCCACCAACTGCTACATTTGATGTCGTTGATCGCACGACGGAGTAGTTGTTTCCAAATTCATCGGCGATATTGAATGAAACTCCGTTCGCTACTGTAAAGTCATCAATTGTAAAATCGGCGTGACTGATGGCAGGCAAAAAAACGGCCGCCGCAACAACCAAAACCAACAACTTACGCATCACGTGTATCTCCAAGAAAGTTTTCAACGTTGCCAACACAATTGGTTCTAAATGGGTCGGCATCGGCGCCCAAGCGATTGTCATCAAACACAGCTATGTACAGTATCTTTTTTTTTACGTTGCTTTTGTTAGCTGCTCAAAACTTCGGTAAATACACTGGCGTTGACATGACGGCGGTTCCAAAGCCCGACAAGCTGGACAGCGCGATAGTTTGTTGACTACATGTGTTAAACGTTGGCTTTGCCGTTTCCGGTGTGAGCCGAGGGCCGTAAGGCACCGGGCGATCGGGGCCCGGCCGCTTACGCGTCGCGGCTCACTAAAATCGCAGTGTGCCAAAACTGTGGAACAATCACCCGCTTTAGCGCCGTGCAGTGTTTTCATTTCGAATTCCTGGTGACGGCCAACAATTTTCGATAGTCCTGATCCAGGAGGCGAGTCGAAGCTTGCCACGAATAAGATGTTGCCGAATATTTGAGCGCTGCGTCGCTCATTCCTTGCAAACGTGTCCGATCACTCAATGATTCCAGCGTCTTCTCCACAACGGAATCGACCGTTAAATCGGCAACAAAGGCTGCTCGATTCGATTCCAATGCTTGCCAAATGTTCACCCGTTTGCTGATCAAAGCCGGTGTCCCGACCCGCAGCGCTTCCACCAGCGCGATGGCAAAGTTCTCTTGATACGATGGCAACATAAACAGGTCAGCCGCTGCGAGTGCCGACCATTTCCGCTCACCGGACAACGGCCCGACAAAGTGACACGCCTGTGCGACGCCATTCCGGGCCAACATTCGATCCAATTCGATTCGATAATCCGGTTCGCAAGGCCCCACGAAAATCAAAACGACATTAGGATTCGCATCTCGAATTCGAGCCATCGCCGGAATCAACAAATCGAGTCCTTTCTTGCTGTGTAGTCGACCCAAAAAAAGGAGTCTGGTTTTGTCTGTAAACTGCGGATGTTCGGCGAGAAATGTGCGCGACAATGCCTGGCGATCCTTCGACGGAGGATCATCTGCCGCCAACGGAATCACATGTCCTTCAGGCAGTCCCGAACATTGTTGCTCCGCCAGTCGCTGTTCTTCGGAATGGGTATAAATCATGCCCGTCGCCGATCGCAGTTGAGGCCATTCTATCCAATTGCCGTAGGCTCGTTTTTTCCACGACTTGCGTGCGAGAGAATGTGGATCCAGCATTCCGTGAGTGCTGACGACAAACGGGATCGAAAGTTTTCGACAAAGCCGACTGCCTTGGATATTAAAATAGCTCCAGAGATTGTGAATGTGGACGATATCGGTCGTTGGCAATTTGGCGCGCAGTTCGCGTTTCAAAGAGGAACTAAACCCGAATCCTTTTTTGCCTCGGGATGGTAACACGGTCAGCTTGTACGGCGCCTGGTAGTCTTCGATCCAGGACGAATCATCTTCACGCGCATAGTTGTCGGTTGTAATCACCTCAACCTCCCAGCCATGTGGAATCAAGTGACGACAAAACCGATCCGCGACGACAGGAGGTCCGCCGGCTGAAGGATGCATATAGGGTATTAAATGGAGAGCTTTCATTTTTTTGAATGGGAGGAATTGACTCTAGGCACTCGGGACTCGGTTAACGCCTCTCACTTTCTCATAAACGGCCATCGTTCTTCGTGCCATGACACTAACGTCAAACTCTTGTTGGAAGCGATCAAAGCCAGCGCAGCCAAATTCAGCTCGCTTGTTGCGCGTATTGATCAAGGTTTGCAAACTGTTTACCCATTGCTCCGTGTCGCTGACCGGCAAAACATATCCTGTTTTCTCGTGGAGTACTGATTCGCCATTGCCGTCAACATCGGACACGACGCAAGGCAAACCGGCTGACATCGCTTCCAAAATCGCGAACGGAAATCCTTCGTATAGCGACGGCAGTACAAACACATCAAAACCACACATCTGATCTTTGGCTTGATCCTGCCACCACGTCATCTGAGCACCTGGCGAATCGTCGATCTGGTCTTCAGCCAGCATAATCTCAGCTACAAAGTGGCCTTGGAGGCCGGAGGCTGGGAGGTTATCAAGAAATACGTGGAGCTCGGGTTGGGCATTTCCATCGTCACCGACGTGTGTCTGTGCAAACAGGATAGGCTCGCACGAATCCCGTTGGATCGTTATTTCCCTAAACGCAGCTACGGTGTTGTACTGCGACGCGGAAAGTACCTGTCCCCGCAGGCCAAGCGGTATATCGATATGCTGGATCCGTCCTTTTTTTACCAACAACCCGGAACGGATTCGGATCGGGTTGTGGCGCAGAGAACCAAATCAGCCGCTAATGTTTAAGGAAACTCTGATTAATCCCTAAAGCGGTGGTGGCGACGTTAAAAGGGGGCTCAAATTGCTCATTTACACCATGTAAACTACGCTCTTTCCCACTTTTTGCCTTGCCATCATCCGCTTTATAAGCAAATCAGAACTTCCTTAATTCCCATGCGCCAGTCTCGACCCGGCCATTCACCTCACACCGTCTAAATTGCCCTACAGGTGCATCCTAACAAACTTTACGAAACCCTTTCATCGAGCCATTTTCCGATGGCGGGTGGTACCGTTTTTTGGGC
>CAMYNE010000099.1 GCA_947259675.1 uncultured Pirellulaceae bacterium | reverse complement strand
CACTAGCGCCTTGCCGCTCATAGAAAGGGCGCAGTCCGCCAAGGCGCCCTCAGAATGACTGATGTGCTCAAGCGAACTACATGTCACTTCGACTCAGCGATCATGGTTTCAATGAGCGATTCGAATTTTTGTTTTAACTCGACAAAGTCATTGCCAGTTGCCGGGCCCGTAAATCCCGTGTGAATGGAGCGGACTTTGTTGGTGCCGTCGAGAAAAATGGTGGTCGGATAGGAGCGGACTCGATCAAGAACTGGAAATGCCTGCGATGCTTCTTTCTTGTCAGATAGTCCAGCAAGCAAGACCGGATAGTTTGAATTGTGGCGTTCCAGATAGCGTCGAATCTGTTCAGCATCGCGCTCGAAATTGCCCGTGTGTTCAAACGCCAAACCGAGAATCGATAATCCCTGATCCTGATACTTGCTGTTAAGCTCAGAAAAGTAGTCGGCGGCGTCATGACAATTGGGACACCAGCTTCCAAAGACGTAAATGATCCGGGCTTTACCAGCGAACTTGGGATCGTCCAGCCGAGTAGGCTTGCCATCGAGATCGGGAAAGCTCAGACGACCGAGCAAGCTCTCATCAGCAAGACTCGTTTCTTTAAAAGCATCGGGCAGGCTGGCCGAGTCATCACGTTTGCCCTCAAAACTGTCGTGCCACCTATCGGACGACCAAAAATCACCTTTGATCGAGTCCTGGCCCGTTTTGCGAACATGAAACAGAAACGCGTGAGCACCGTCAAAGCAAGATAACACCAACACACCGTTCTCAAATCGACTATCGAGAAAACGATAATCGCCTGTCGTCGTCAAAAAAGTACCAACAATTCTCTGCGATGCATCATTCACTCGAAAATCTGCCACCGAAGGGTCGGCGTCCGATTTGAATTTGGTTGCCCATCGACCGACAAAAAAACTGACTTGTTCAGTCGTTTGGGCGCTGACGGCCGTCGTAGATTTTGTTGCTGTAAAAGGCATCTTGGTCCATTTCTCAACGCCTCTTCGCTTTGTCCATTCGCCGGAAATTGTGGAGGCATCTTTTTCCATCGAAAATGAGATTCGAGAGTCGTAGTGTGGAATGTCAATAGAACCGGACGCGCCGTCGAACGTGATTGAGGGTATTTTAATTCGTTCAGGTCCGTTCACGAAAAAGCCCGCGAGTGCGTCAGCGGCACCCTTGATTTCGATCCCAAATCGGAGCGGGCCGCCTGGACAATCGAGCGACGCATTCCACGAGCCAACCAATGTCTCCTGTGCGAGTGAAAACTGTACGCCGGATGAGCAGAGGGCAAGAACCAAGGCGGTGGCAACAGAATTGGGAGTGAGCATCAAAATATTCCGTTAAAAAAGGCAATGCACAGAGTATATCGCACTTTCACGGGAATACACGACTGCCGCCAACGGGAATGTCGCGAACACGAAGCTGGCGACCGTGGCAGAGCGTTATGCACAATACCGTTCGAAGATTGGATTTGAGTCATCCTGAACCGAGGAACGAGGTGAAGGATCTCTCGTGTTTTCGCGTGAGATTCTTCGGTCGCTAAAGCTCCCTCAGAATGACTTGTCTGCTTTCAATCAATTACAAACGGTATTAGCGTTCATCGAGGTTTACATCCAGCAAAGCCTGGCGCTGTTTGAAGACCAAACTTCGAACTTACTGCTCTTGCCAATTTCCGCGGAGCATAAAGAGATAATCGACCGCATCGAAATCGTAGTTCGACGATGCGCCATTAGCGGTTTCTGACTCTAAATAGGCAAAATCTTCGGCGACAATTCTGTGGTCATTTAGATAGGCGATGGCTTTGTCGCCCAAGCCCGTTAAGAGATCCAATTCGTCGAAATCACTAAAAATAATCGCGTCAACGCCGCCGTGGCCCTCGAAGCGGGTCCGTTCGACGTTTTGCATTCGCAATTCTTGAAGAACCGTTTTGAACTCAACGTAATCGTTACCCGCTCGCAATGTCTCGATGGCGGCACTCCCTTTTGTCAGTGCGAGATCCTGTCCCCCACGAGCATTGACGGTTACCGACTCAAAACCGACGGCCCTGGAAATGACGCCGTAAGAATCGGTCAGGGTCGTGCTTTCGACATTAGCAAAGATGATATCCTGCCCGTGAGTTCCATACAAATTGGCCAGGTCGTTACCACCGTGAGTCGCGTGGACGTTGACGCGATCAAAACCGGTCACCGTAACATCACTGGCGTGACTTGAGATCCGTGCCATACTCCCGTCAGCCACCAACGTGTCGTTTCTGTGCGTGTCGTAGAGCAGGGCAGTATCGTTTCCGCCGCGAGCATCAACATGGATGTGTTGAAAACCGCGCGCAAATTGGAAAAAACCCTGACCCCTCATCAGCGTTTCAGCACCGTTTTGATACAGATGGTCGTCACCATAGGAGTCGAGAATCTTCAATGTATCACCGTTCGAGTCAGCGTGCGCGTTGATTCGCTCGATGCTGTTGACCGAAAATACGTGATGGTCGCTGTGAATGGCCGCAAAATTCTGATTCAATACGACGTGGTCGGCGCCATTCGACCCATATATCGTCGCGGTATCTGCGCCGCCACCGCCAGCCGCGAAAGTTCGGTCGAAATTCTGGGCGACGATTTGCAAGCCATCCATTCGCAATACATCGTGTTGAACTTCCGAGACAATGCGGTCATTGCCCATGCCACCGTTCAAGCGCGCAACGTCATATCCGCCGGTTGACTTGACGATTACGTTTGCAAAGCCCGTTGCCGTGTTTCTGAAGCCGTTCCCCGTGAGTGTTACTCGATCACCCTGGTTTCGGAATTCTTCGTCGCCTGAGGAATCCATCATCACAACTCGGTTTTGGCCACCACCTCCATCGATATTGATGTTTTCAAATCCAGAGGCAATGATTTCCAGGCCAGCCATTTGAGCCTGAGCGACATTGGGAGTTAACACAACATTGTCATTGCCGACGCCAAGATGGGCAACGAATGTATCGTTCCCAGACTTGCCTGCGAACGAGACGGAGTCGAAGTTCGCCGAATTGAATCGGTACCCGGTTCCGTTGACCTCGATACGCAGATCGTTTCCGCTCGTGACCGCAAGTGTATCGTCACCGGCCGTACCGTTTACGACGAGGGTGCCGCTACGAATCGAAACGAGGTTGGTTACTTCGAAATCAATAGTGGCATTCTCGGAGAGGACTTTGACATAGTAGTTCTCACCCTGTTGAGTCATCAGATCTAATCGAAGTTGTCCATTTACGGACGAGCCTGAGTCAACTTCATTCATCTGGGCATCAAATACTCGGACTTCAAAATTTGTCCCGGGCCGGTCCGCTTTGGTCGCAAGTGTTAAAAAGCCATTGTTGGCCGCCGTCAGTTGGTACCACTGTTGACCATTGACATGCAGGTTGGGGAAATGTTTTGCAGCGTGCGAGCCAAGGTCGACGGCGTCGACTCGAGGTGCCTCGCTAAAGTCGACCTGGATTTTGTAATGCCCAATTCCGGTTTCCGAACCGACTTTGAATTTATAATCTTGACCAGCAGTGACACTGAACGTGACTTGATTATTCTGAATCGACACGTTTTGGTTTTGAATGCTGACAAACGCGTCGAGGTCGTGCGTTGTTTCAAAGGTGAGTGTGACGGTTCCATTTCGTTGGGCGGTGAATGCAAACGCGTCGATGTCGGACAGTTTGCCAATCGTGCCCGTTATCTCGGAACCGTTAACGAGGGCGCCGGTGTCAGTCGCATTGGAATATCGGCCGGCGTGAACGTCGGTCACAACCGCATCGATCGCCGCCGCGACGTTAATACGATAGTAATAACCGCCGGTCGCCTGGTCGTAAATCTGGTCGGCTGTTTCCTTGAATTGGTTGTAAAGCAGATCCTGGTCGATGTTCTCAATACCAATAAATTCGTTGGCTTGTCGCAACAGTGAACTCGCACCGGCAACATAGGGAGCGGCCATGCTGGTTCCGGTTGAACCGAGAAAGCGATCGTTCTGGTTGCCTCCGAACAAATGACCGGGCACGGTGCTGCGAATACTCTCTCCGGGGGCGGCTAATACACGTGAGGTTCGCTGGCTGAAATCGCTTAGGTTGCCATCCGAGTCGTGGCTGGCGACGGGCACGACAAAAGGGCTGACGGCCGGATAACTGAGTCCGGTTGAATTGTGGTCTTGAAATGAATTGCCGGCGGCGACACTGATAAACAGACCATCGGTAGCAAGCTGTGAGAACTCGTCTTCAAGTGTTGCCCAGTTTGGAACCGTGTCCGAATTCCAGTCCATTCCAAGCGAGAGATTGACTGTCGTGATCGGATTTTCAAAACTGTCCTTGTGATCGTGAACCCATTGAAGGGCTTGTTCGACCCATTCGATCTCGCTTTGTCCGGCATCATTAAAAACTCTTAATCCGACCAGATCGACGCCTGAAGCGACTCCTTTGTTGGCTTCATCAGAACTTCCTACAATCCCGGCAACGTGCGTGCCGTGAAAACCGGCGGGGCCATCGTCATACGGGTTGGAGTCGTTTTCCGCGAAATCGTAGCCGCCAACGACCCGGGCATGTTCGCCGTAGCCACTACCCAGTGCATAGTGGTTCCAGGCGATGCCCGAGTCGATGATTGCGACGGTTTGACCGGATCCGTTAAAGCCGTACTCGGCGTGCACGGTATCAACACCAGTCTGGCTGTGGGCATCTTCCAGTACCGTCGCAATTTGAACTTGTTGTTCGATGTCCAGCGTCATGTGCTGGATCTCTGGCGCTACATGGGTCAGTGCGTTGGCCGACATAACCAATCGTTGTTCAAATTGTTCAAAGCGCCGTCGTCGTTGTTGGCGGTCATATTCGGACATGTTAATCTCTAGCGCGCAAAAGTAGTTCCGGCGAGGCGCTTACGCAAAACGTCGAACCGAACCATCTTGGTTGATTTTGCGCCGAGATCCCTTATGGCGCGCAGAGAGCGAATTGGGCTGAAGGTGTCCAGCAAAGCTGGATCGCCAAATCATCGTGTTTGGCGGTCGGGTTTTTAGGGGAATACCGAGAAATCCTGGCTCGGCATCAGCCACCGGGAACTATACGTTGCGCGATAGCAGGTGGGTTCAGAATTATTTTGGACCAAAGCTCGCCTTGATTTACTTTCCAAATTTAGCGATTAGAAAGGATATGTCGCACAGCTAAGTTTTTAGGGAAGTGAGATGAGTGACGCTAGGAAACGGATTCTATCATCCGGGCGCGATTATTGCGTCGATATCGAAAATATGTATTTGTCCGAATCTTCGGCACGCTTCGTTTAACATCGTTCTAATCGAGTCGTCTGGCTATGAAACCAATGTCCTTACCCAGGTTTTTTCAACTGTCGAGACTTTCCAGGCCAGTTTGTGATCGGGTAATTTACAGGGCTATCAAGAAACATCGCATTCGATCTATCCTCGAAGTCGGATTGGGCACGGGAGAACGAGCCCTAAACATGATCAAAGTCGCCCAGCGATACGCCGAAGGTGGCCCCGTTCGTTACACCGGGATCGATCTATTCGAAGGTAGAAAGGCAAGTCAGGTCCAACTGCCTCTGATAACGGCCCATAAAGAACTCAATCGGTTGAAGGCAAAGACTCAACTTGTGCCTGGCGAGCCGAATCAGACAATTCCCCGAATTGCAAATTCGCATCTTCGCACGGACCTGATTGTCATCTCGGCCGGGTACGATCCCGTCTCACTCGAGCGCAGCTGGTTTTACGTCCCGCGAATGATCCATGCCCATTCGATAGTTTTTCTGCAAGCTCCCGACGGATTTGACCAACCGTTCGAGGTACTCAACCGATTGCAAATCGAAAAGTTGGCAGACAAGCACGGGTTACGTCGGCCGATGGCTGCATAAACGACAGCATCGACTTGATGTCGGAACGCCAACTATCTGCTCGTTTGGAAAAAGGCGATTCGGATTCCGTCATTCGATTGAAACAGGATTGACACTGATTTTGGCGCGATTTGTGGATCTTTCTTACCAAAGTCAATTCAGAGTGCTTCGCGAAACCACGGAATTCTGGTACCTTGCGTCGTTTGTTTAAACAGTTCAAATACAATGGCGTATGGTAATCCAGCATTCGCGCTAGATCCGCGTATCAAAAAACTTTGTGCACTTCGGAATAGTTGTGAAGCACGCTTCTGTCGGACCAATCGCTATCTATCTGCCTGAGCGGATTGAAACGAACGACGAATTACAGGCTGAGTTTCCCAAATGGGACTTAACGCTGATCGAGTCCAAAACGGGTATACGGTCTCGGCATATTGCCCGGCCAGACGAATGTTCGTCTGACATGGGCGTAATCGCGGCAGAAAAGCTGTTTGCAGAAAACGATATTGATCCGAAGTCGATTGATTTCCTGCTTTTTTGTACCCAGACTCCGGATTATTACTTGCCGACGACGGCCTGCCTGATCCAGGATCGGTTGGAATTGAGTACCAAGTGCGGCGCAATCGATTTCAACCTGGGCTGCAGTGGCTTTGTGTATGGACTCTCTCTTGCTGATGGATTGATTCGGTCAGGCGCCGTAAAACGAATTCTCTTTATTACTGCCGAGACGTATTCCAAGTTTATTCATCCCACCGATCGCAGCATGAGGACGATATTTGGTGATGGAGCCTCAGCAACCTTGATAGATGCGGCTGACGATCCAACTCTGTGGGGGTTTCAGTTTGGAACCGATGGCAGCGGAGCAGATACGCTCATCGTTGGAGAAGGCGGGTTTCGTACCAAAGATCAACAAATTAAACCACGCAGCCGCAAGCGATGGCCCAGTGAAATCTATATGGACGGTCCAAGCCTGATTAATTTCACGGTTGGCAAAATTCCGGAGCTGGTTCGGACGATTCTCGAAGGCGGCGCCATTTCGAAAGACCAGATCAAATACTATCTCTTTCATCAAGCGACTTTTAAAATGCTTGATCAATTAAGGAAAGCGTTGGATATCGACGAAGATAAGATGCCAATCCTGTTGAAAGACGTCGGCAACACCGTGTCTTCGACTCTTCCGATTTTGATTCAGCAGATGCGT
>CAMYNE010000098.1 GCA_947259675.1 uncultured Pirellulaceae bacterium | reverse complement strand
GCTGTTTATCCTGCCGTTGAACAGGATAACAACCACTTGTTGATGGCTCACAAACAACTTGCCGCGTCGATCCACAATGAGGCGATCTACAGTCAACCGATAAAGACTCAGCAGGGCGACACGATAGGCGCCAGGCTCTTCACCGTGAACAAAGAACAACATACCACGGATGATTTTTCTCGATTTGTGGTCACAGCGACCCCGAAAGTTGCCAGCTCAATTCAATTGCTACACCGGGCCGAAACAAGCCGGTTAAAACGAGCATTGAGTTTTGTCAGAAGAAAAACGAGTTGGTTTACACGGTTAATGATTCCGGCGGCAGTGGTCGCGTTTTGTTTGTTGATGATGGTGCCGATTACGTATCGCGTTCGCTGTAACGGAGTCACCGAACCGGTCTCCAGGCGGTTTGCTGTGGCCCCGTTTGATGGATTGATCGTTTCCGGTCACGCCGAACCGGGTGATTTTGTCAAAAAGAACCAGGTACTGGCCGAAATTGATGGCCGTTCGATCTTGTGGGAGCTTTCGGGTGTCACGGCCGAACGGCGACAGTCGGTTCGGCAGCGCGAAATTGAATTGGCCCAGGGAAATATCCCGAAAACGTTCTTGGCAGAGCTGGAAAATGAACGACTGACTTCGCAGGAAAAGATTTTGAAGTTCAAAAAGGATAATTTGGAAATCAAAAGCCCCATTGATGGAGTGGTGTTGAGCGGGTCGCTCGAACGCGCCGAGGCGGCATCGATCACAACCGGTCAAGTGCTGTTTGAAATTGGTCCGCTCAAGCCAATGAAAGTCGAAATGGCGATTCCCAGCGAAGATATTACACATGTCAAACCGGGACAAACGGCCAAAATCTGGATCCAGGGCCAGGAAGACAAACCACTGGAAGGAAAAATTTCTCGAATTCATCCTCGCTCGGAAACTCGCGACGCGCGAAACGTATTTGTTGCCGAAATTGAATTTCCAAATGAACACGAACGTTTGCGTCCAGGGATGAAGGGCAGTGTTCGCGTAGATTGTGATAAACACGCACTCGGTTGGTGTTTGTTTCACAAGCCGATGAACTACATAAGAGCGCGGCTGACGTGGTGGTAGTTGAAAGTCGAACCGAAAAGGAGTACGAGCGCGAGTACAAAGAAGATCCACCGGAAACTGAAAACTGAACCGCTGACACCGAACCACTGAAAACAATTCCCCATGAATCTTGCCAACGAACAAACTTTCGAATTCGGAGAAGCAAAACTCAAGGCCAAAGACAGCCTTCGGTTTACGATGCGCGAAAGCGGCAACGGGGTCTGGTACCTGGTTGAAGACGAGATTTCCGGCCGGTTTTTTCAAATCGGATTGCCCCAATACACGTTTCTTTCGATGCTGGACGGTCGTCGAACCGTGAACCAGGTTTTGATGAAGACAGCTTCGCTGTTACGCCAACATTCGGTCGATGAACAGGAAGCGGCAAACATTTGCAAATGGGCAATTGAATCGGGGTTGGTGGAAACGGAACTGGCAAGCTCATCTTCTCGCCGTGCCGAACAGGCTGAACAGGAAGCCATTCGCAAGTCAGCACAGTGGCTTAACCCGATTACGTTGAAGTTTCCCTTGATGAATCCGGACGGGATCGTCACCCGGATCGAACGATTCGCTGGTTGGTTGGTCAGTTGGGGCGGATTAATCCTGTGGTTGATCGTAGTCGGATTTGGCTTTACCCAGCTGGCGCAGCATTGGGACAGTTTTCTGGCGAACCGCGTCAGGTGTACATCCAGCGTCGACTTGGTGTGGCTGGCCATAACGTGGATAGTTTTGAAACTGATTCACGAAACGTCGCACTCGGTGGTCTGCAAACGCTTTGCAGGACGCGTTCATTCTTGTGGCGTCCTGTTATTGCTATTAATTCCTTTACCTTACGTCGATGTGACCAGTTCGTGGCGGTTTGAGAACAAATGGCATCGGATTTTGACGGCAGCTGCCGGGATGTTAAGCGAGATTTTTCTTGCTGCAATCGCGTGTTGTGTCTGGGTTTGGAGTGATCCGGGTCCAATTCAATACCATGCCGGCAACGTGATCATCGCGGCCACGTTGACGACCTTGATTTTCAACGCAAATCCGTTGATGCGTTTCGATGGTTATTACATGCTGCAAGACTGGTTGGAGATTCCAAACCTGTATACGCATGGACGGCAATACGTAAAACGACTGTTCAAAAAGATCTATTTTGGCGGTGAAATGACACCGGTCACGGAAGTCGGTTTTCGGGCTCTGTTTGTCAAAGTTTTTGGAATGATGACGATTGCCTGGTTCATGCTGATCGCCGTTGGACTGTTGTTGGGAGCATTAAGCCTGTTAGAAGGGATCGGGTTGCTGGTTGCGCTGGTTGCCGTCCTGCTATGGGTCGGTTTGCCGATTTTCAAGCTGTTGAAGTATACGGTGGTGGGAACTGCGACGGAAAAACCGAATCGGTTACGGTTTGCAACGGCAATGAGTTTGACAGTTGCCTTGGCAGGTGGCGTTTTGATTTTTTGTCCAAGTCCATCGATCGTCTCGGCACCGATTGTGGTTGATTACGAACCGATGTCCGTGGTCCGAGCCAAAGCGGCTGGGTTCGTCAAATCGATCAACATTGAAAATGGACAATGGGTGGAAGACGACCAGATATTGTTCGAGTTGGACAATCCGGAACTGGTAGCCGAATTGGAATCCTTGGTCATTGACATCAAGATTTCAAAATTGCGATGCGATACGTTGCTCACAACCGGTGACATCGCTTCCTTGAAGCTCGAGCAGGAGTCGCTGGCCGGAATGGAAGCCCGACGTGTTGAGTTGACGAAATTGGTTGGCTACCTGGAGGTTCGGGCTCCACAAAGGGGCAAGGTGTTGGCCCGCGATTTGATGGCTACTTCGGGTAAGTATTTTAGTCCCGGCGATGAGCTGTTGTCGATTGGAAATTCTTCGGATATCTCGGTCATCGCATTGGCGCGCCAGGAAGACGTTGATTGGATTGAATCGACCGGACAGAGTCAAGTTGATATTTGTGTTTGGGGTCATCGAGACAACGAGTGGATTAAAGGTGACATTCAAAAGATCAACCCGCGCGCCCGAGACGATTTACCTCACGAAGCGTTTGCGGCGACCAATGGAGGGCCATTGACTGTCGTGCCTCGCGAACAGGTTGAGGATGTTGAAGACGATGCGGATTCGCTAATGCTCACTGATCCCCGCGTGCAAATAGAAATTGCCATGAACCGGGAAGATCAACAAATGCTGATGGCGGGTCAAACGGGAGCGATGTTTATTCGAAGTCGCGATCTGTATTTGGGTAAGTACCTGGCACAAAATATCATGCGGTTTCTTCGCAAAAATACTTACCGCTCGCATGGTTTGTAGAATCAATCGGGTGCCTGTTTTAATGGACCTCGTCTTGAATGTTCGAGCGAGGTAAAAAATCTGAAGTAGTTTCATTTTTTTGGGCGGTTCAGATTCTTCGATCGCTTATCGGCTCTCTCATTCGTTAGGCTATGGGGCGTCGAATAGGTGAAGCTCTGTGCGTGTCGCAGGGAGGTATAGCGGTCGTGGCGCTCTGATTGTCGGGCGAAACCGACGAAAAGACGCCAAACTCAAACGACCCGCGGATAACACGTCAAGCTGATTGCCAGCTATGATCGTTTTTGCATGTTCTCCTGTTCAAATTTCAATACAATATCCCAAAGACGCAAAGGAAATGAATGACCCCATTTGACTCACAGATCGCGCAAATTGAAAAGTACCGCCGCATGTCCGGGAATGAACGGCTATTGGTGGGTTTGCGCCTTCATGAATTATCTTGTGAGATTGCTCGCGAACGGATCAGAGCAATGCTGCCGGATGCAACGGACGAACATATCGCTGAAGAACTCGGCCGGCGATTGAAACTTGCTTATCAGATTGGCGAAAGAGCAGTCGCCCGATGACGGAACAAGAGCTGTTGAAAGATTGCCTGGTTCGGCTTGGTCAGTCCGGCATCAGCTACATGCTCGTTGGCTCGATGGCCGGTAATTATTGGGGAATTCCTCGATCAACTCACGATATCGACTTTGTGATTGAGTATGAAGCCGAAGATGTCGCCAAGATCGTGGAATTGTTTGACGGCGATTTCTTTATCCAGCAGTCAAGCGTACAGATGGCGTTAAATCCTCCCTACCAATTTAATGCTTTGGATAATCGGTCGGCGCTAAAGGTTGATTTTTTTCGCCTAGCCGGTGATGACTACGAGTTGGAGCGGTTTAAGAGAAAGCGGCAGATTCAACTTCTTGATGTCATTGCGTTTATTGCTGCGCCTGAAGACATTGTGTTGCACAAACTTCGGTGGTATTCGATCAATCCCTCAGATCGGCAATTGACCGATGCTGCGGGCATCATTTCGGTATCGGGCACCGCCATGGATGAAGGATACCTGAGGCTGTGGGCGGAAAAAATAAAAGTCGCTGATTTGCTAAAGAGAGTGAAAGAAATGGCAAAGCCAACCAGTTGAAATTTTGCCTTGCGACAGAATTGTCCGACATTTTCAGATGAGTCAATGGGCGCAACAGTATTCGGTTCGGTTGACCCGAAAAGTCGCGTTGAACGAATCAGGGGTACCGAATGACGCCGAACGCAACCATCGGAGTCGCCGAAAACACGGCAAAAAAGAAATGGCCAATGCAAGAAAGTTGCGTTGGCCATTTTGAGCTCCCCCGGCTGGACTTGAACCAGCGACAAATGGATTAACAGTCCATCGCTCTACCAACTGAGCTACAGGGGATCGTATCTTTTCCTGTAGCGGTTGACGGATTAATCCGCCGCGGCGGATCGCTCTACCAATTGAGCTACAGGGAATCTGGACTCGCTAAAGTCCGAGGAGTAAGTTTAGGAGAAGTTTTTTTGCCGGGCAAGGCCTTTTCATGGCTGATTTGGCACGAGGATTGCATTCAAATGGACCGTTTTCACGCTTTGCCAAAATTGACTCTGTAATTCGACCATTTCGGCTTCCGAACCCAAACAAGACAAGCAATCGGGCTGAGAAGGCGTGACCTACCTGCGAAAACCAGCGGGGTAGGACTGCTGCTTGATTGACCATCTGAGTAAATGTCGGCTTTAGTCTAATTTAGAACCGCTCAACCGTGCGATTGCCCATACGTATCGCTCGACTTGACTGAAGTTCGTTATCAACCGATTTCGGCAATGAAAACAATTTCCAAAACAGTCTTCAAGGAACCTGAAGCATGATCCCGTCCAATTCTCTTAATCTATACCACGAAATCTTGCTGCTCTCGCTTCATGATCAAGAAGGAACAGACGTTGCCAGCCAGTACCTGTTTGCCTTGAGCGGAGCGATCCTAGCCGAGTTGGTTTTGGCTGAAAGAATCGCGATCAAGGAAAACGATGAACATACAGTCGAAGTGATTGATGAATCATCTCTGCATAGTCACTTGTTGGACCAATGCCTGTCCACCATCGCGACTTCAGACCAGCCGCAATCGCTGGGTTATTGGATCGAAGAGCTAACCCTGGCTTACGATTTGAAGTCGCTGATTGCGAACGAACTTTGCCAACAGAAAATTCTCAGACGCGACGAGAACAATGTCTTGTGGGCGTTTTCCGAAACTTATTACCCGGAACTCGACCCCAAACCCGAGCGAGAGATCAAATCTCGACTGGAAAAACTCCTCTTCGCTGACGAGCCGGAAATCGATGAGCGTACATTGATTCTGGCTTCGCTCGCCGACAGCGCCAATCTTCTTGAGCACAATCTGGGCGTGCTTCGGGTCAACGAATACCGGCCCAAAATTAATGAAATTGAGAAGCACGAATATATCGGCCGCGCGGTCGAAAATGTTCGGCGAGCCATCAGCGAGAATCAGGTTATGTTCAAGTTGGTGAAAACTCTCAACACGATCAAGAATTCTTAGGTTGATCGGGACAACGTAACAAATGAACTTAAATTATGTGGATGCTGTTTTGGTGTATCAGTCATCCTGAGGGAGCGTTAGCGACTGAAGGATCTCACGTAGATCGACGAGAGATCCATCACCTCGCTGTACTCGGTTCAGGATGGCATCTCGGCCTTTTTTCAATGGACGGCGCTTTAGTGACCGAAGGATCTCGCGATCGAACAATCCCCAACGAGAGATCCTTCACCTCGCTCCACTCGGTTCAGGATGACACCTCCGGCGTCTCACTTAACGTGGAAGTTCATTGGAAGAAAATTTTAGTTCGCTACGGCGGACCGAGACTCCTTCAAGACGATATCTAATTGCTCCACCGACCGCGATGGAAAATCGCCGTTTGCCCCCTTCAAGTGGAAGCTCCGGGTTAACTAGGGCAAAATTTCGCCCACTGGTCTTAACATAATCTAAACATTACACTCCCCCAAGAATCCAGTGTTGGAAGGATATTGGGAGGTATTGGCAACTGATGAGCACGATTGGCAAATTATTCGGAAGGTCGCCCTTCGGCCAGATTCAAACACATATGGAGCAGGTCGCCAAATGCATTGGGAAAATGGTTGAAGCGATCGAAGCTTTGAAGGAGGGCCGGTATTCCGAGCTTGATGATTTCGCCTATGAAGTATCACGCATGGAACATGAGGCCGATCAAATCAAAGACGATATACGCAATCATCTGTTGCGACGTTTTTTCATGCCGATCGACCGCGCGGAAGTGCTGGAGATTCTGTCACTGCAAGACAGCCTCGCCGACACGGCAGAAGACGTCTGCAAAGTCATTACGCTCAAAGAACTTCCCTTTCCAGACGACTGCAAAGAAAGCTTTGACGAGTTTTTGAAATTGAACGTTCAGGCATTCGAAATTGTCGCCAACATTATTAGCCAACTGGATGAGTTGATTGAGTCAGGATTTGGCGGAGTCGAAGGCGAAAAAATTCGAGCATTGGCTCATGACGCTGCTCTTGCGGAACACAAAGCCGATGTCGTGCAAATCAAATTGCTCAAACAACTCTACGAACACGACCAGAAAATGAGCGTGGGCGAGTTTCATCTCTGGATGAGATTTACCCGAATCCTTAGCCGAATTTCTAACGCTTCAGAAAACCTTGCTGATCGAATTATCAAGACATTGAGTCTCAAGTAGAAGT
>CAMYNE010000097.1 GCA_947259675.1 uncultured Pirellulaceae bacterium | reverse complement strand
TCCATTATTCGATCTTAGTCAAAACAAAGGCAGATGCACGCGGGTTCATGTTAATATCCTGATCCAGACGAACTAATCTTTTCGATTGGATGCCAAGTTGTTTTGACTTCGCAAAAATCCTGAATGAAATAAGGATTTTCCGATTCGCCTTGAGTCCAATCAAGATCGTAAGGCTTGACCCTTTTCACATTGGTTACCGCATTTTCCTGCAGCGATTTTTGCAGCTCGCCATCCACGCCGTCGCAGGCAATTGCGTTGACGTCGAGATGTCTGGAAAAATGCTCAGCCAATTCTTTCTTGTTACCAGTCAAAATGTTGACCACACCACCCGGCACATCAGATGTTTGCAACACTTCGCTGAATGTAACCGCTGACAACGGCCTCGATTCAGACGCAAGTACGACGCAACTGTTCCCGCCGGCAATCACGGGCGCTATCAGCGAAACCAACCCCAGCAAGGGACTCGCTTCAGAAGCGACAATAAACACAACTCCTGTCGGTTCCAGGACCGAGAAATTGAAATGAGACGACGCGACGGGATTCACAGAACTGAAAATCTGCTGATATTTGTCGCACCAACCCGCATAATAGATCAGGCGATCAATACTCTGGTTGGTTTCCGTTTTGGCTTTCGTTGCCGACACGCCTTGCCGGACAAGCTCAGCAATGAACTGCTCTTTGCGGCCTTCCAAAGTCTCCGCAATGCGATACAGAATTTGGCCGCGATTGTAAGCCGACTTGTCCCACCAAGCTGGCTGAGCCGCACGGGCCGCGACGATCGCATTGCGAACATCTTTGCGAGACGCCAGGCAGAGATTGCCAATCGATTTGCCATTCACCTCTGGCGAGTAATATCGCCCCGACTCGGTACGTGGAAACTTTCCTCCGATGTACATTTTGTACGTTTTCAAAACTTCCACGCGATCAGTCGATTTGCCAGCGCCATTCGACTTCGCCTTGTTTGATGTTTTCGATTTCTTGGAAACAGCCATGTTGGATCGCTCAAACTCGATTGATGATAATTTTTGTTGCCGCACGTCTTTTCTAACGCCCAATGTCCAATGACCAATGTCCAATGTCCAATGTCCAATGACCAATGACCAATGACCAATGACCAATTCCGACCTCCGACCTCCGACCTCCGACCTCCGAATTCGTTCAGGTTTTCAAATACGCTGACAATCCATGCAGTCCACCTTCACGGCCGAAGCCACTTTCTTTGTAGCCTCCGAATGGTGACGACGGATCAAACTTGTTGTAGGTGTTCGCCCACACGACTCCGGCTCGCATCTGCGAAGTCAGATTGAATATTTTGGAGCCCTTGTCGGTCCAAACTCCGGCTGATAGTCCGTAGGGCGTATTGTTAGCTTTTTTAATGACTTCCGCGACGGTCCGGAAAGTCTGCACCGCGAGGACAGGGCCGAAAATCTCTTCCTGCGCAATACGATTCGACTGAGCAACATCAGTGAAAAGTGAAGGCCGGCACCAATATCCTTCGCTCGGCACCTCACAGTCCGGTTGGTAAAACTCAGCGCCCTCTTGTTTTCCGATTTCGATATACGAGTTGATTGTCGCGAGTTGCTCCCTGGAATTGATCGCGCCGATATCTGTGTTCTTGTCGAGTGGGTCGCCAACGATCAGCGAGTTCATCCGATGTTTGAGCTTGCGAATAACCTCGTCGTGAACCGACTCTTGCACAAACAAGCGACTTCCGGCACAGCAAACGTGGCCTTGATTAAAGTAGATTCCGTTAACGATTCCCTCAACCGCTTGATCAATCGTGGCATCATCAAAAATGATGTTTGCCGCTTTGCCACCCAACTCCAGCGTGCATTGTTTGTCCGTGCCGGCAATCGATTTTTGAATGATTTTGCCAACGTCGGTGGAGCCCGTAAACGCAATCTTGTTGACGTCGGTGTGGTTGACGATTGCGGCACCGATTTTGCCGTGGCCGGTTACAATGTTGACAACTCCCGGCGGAAGACCGGCTTCCTGAATAATCTCGGCAAGCTTAAGTGCGGTCAGCGAAGTCGTTTCGGCAGGTTTGAGAACAACCGTGTTTCCCGTGGCAAGCGCCGGTGCAATTTTCCAGGCGGCCATCAATAGCGGGAAGTTCCAGGGGATGATCTGTCCGGCAACGCCTAGCGGTTTCGGTTTCCGATTTGGAAAAGCGTAATCGAGCTTGTCCGCCCAACCCGCGTAATAGAAAAAATGAGCTGCCGCGAGCGGAATATCAACGTCTCGCGATTCGCGAATCGGTTTTCCTCCATCCAACGATTCAATGACCGCCAGTTCGCGAGCCTTCTCTTGAATCATGCGTGCAATTCGATAGACGTATTTACCCCGATCACGAGGCGAAGTCTTCGACCAATGCTTGTCATAGGCAGCGCGGGCGGCCTTGACGGCTTTATCGACATCCGCCTCCGTTGACTCGGTGACTTCGGCAATCACTTTTTCATTGGCTGGATTGATGCTCTTGTATCGCTTGCCACCGGCTGACGGTTGAAATTTACCATTGATGAACAGGTCGTACGATTTTTCCAATTTGATATGGCCCGTGCTTTCGGGAGCCGGAGAAAGATCCCACGAACCGTTTTTTGAGTCGTTCATGTTTAGTCAACTGAAAAATAGTCTGCAGACTGATACGTGCCCGTCTGTTGCTTTACGATTTGCATCAAAACATCATTGGCCAGTGAACTCGCACCGAAACGGAACCACTTGTTGGTCAGCCACTCGGGACCGAGCGTTTCCTTGACCATGATGAGATAATGCAGAGCCAGTTTCGCGTTTGAGATACCACCTGCCGGCTTCATGCCCACTATTTGTCCGGTTTTAAAATAATGGTCTCGAATCGCTTCCAGCATGACAAGCGTTACCGGCATCGTCGCGGCGGGTTTGATCTTGCCCGTCGAGGTTTTGATAAAATCGGCTCCCGCGGCAATGGCGATATCACTGGCATGACGAACTTTGTCGAACGTCCCGAGTTCGCCCGTTTCCAGGATGACTTTCAAACGCGAATTCCCACACGCACTTTTGACCGCGGCGATTTCGTCATAGACATATTGATAGTCCCCTCGATGGAACCTGCCGCGGGAAATGACCATGTCAATTTCGTCAGCGCCCTGTTCGACCGCCATTTTTACATCGTTAAGTTTGATTTCAAGCGAAGAATTTCCGCTTGGAAACGCGGTCGCCACCGAAGCAACTTTGACACCAGAATTACCCAGTTCTTTTTTGGCGAGCGCTACAAAATTTGGATAAACACAAACCGCGGCAACCGTTGGCAGGCCAGGAACAGAGTCGTGCAAATGTTGAGCTTTATAGCAAAGCTGTTTTACTTTGCCTTCCGTATCCATCCCTTCCAGCGTCGTCAGATCGATCATGTTGAGGACCATTTTCAGGCCTTCCATTTTCGCATCTTTTTTGATGCTGCGGACGGTAAACCGGCTGGCTCTCTCAATTACTCCCACCTGATCGATGGTCGGTGAAACGATGGGAAAACAATGATTGGTCGTGTTCATGGGCGAACTTCAAATCGAGTTCATGTGGCTGATCGTCGATTCTACCATGCCGCCTTGCTTTGGGCACGATGGTTCGGCCATTCGCTTTTTTTGCCGGAAAAAAAGCAGGGAGTACGAGCTAGTTGCGGTAACCATCTTTGAGCTCGTGTGGTCTTTCGTCTAGGCACCTGTTACCTGCGGCCCGTCCGCTGTTTTCACTTTCTCCAACAGAGAAGAATCAGAAGTTGGCGAAAAACTTCGATCGAGTTGTTTCCGCGAATCTCTTAACATCCTGGCCACCAGAATCCACATTCCGAGGGTAACCAAAACAAAAAACAAAGCCGCGGTTAACGCTAAAAGACCCAGCCGTTTTCCAAGTACGAGCGCCGGCCTGATAATCGACTGATAGTCTTCGACCACGATTACGTACAAATTGGTGTCAACGGGTTTTTCCAGATCGTTTTCGCCTGATTCTAAATCGACAAAAAACGGCTTTCTCTCCACCGGTGCGTAAGCTGCAATGGATTCTTGTGCATAGTCTTCGACATTTTGTTCGATGCCTACCGGGTCGAAGAATGTCTTACCAGCATCTATCACTTTTTTGTCGATGACGAACAAATGTTGTTCGCTTGTCTGCTCGTCAACAACCGGTAACTTGTCGAACAAAGGATGTTCAAGAACGACGCCGGTCGTATTCTCGCCCTCAATTTTGCAAGGTCGATCGTCGACCAGCATCGCGTACTGTTTTTTCTCACTGTCTTCGATGAACTTCACAAAATGGCCAACTTCAGCCGTCACCGCAACGATTCCGCGCACTGAGTCATCGATCCTGATCGGCGCCGAAAATGCGATCTTCCAGGTATCGGACTGCTTACTCCTAAAGATCGCACAAAGGTGAGGTCGTTGAATAATGGTTCGTTTTTCTTCTTCGTCCGGTACATTAACGACAACTTCGCGGCCGTCAATCTTCGTCTTCAGGTCAAGTGGCAGTCCTGTGAAATAAGTTCGATAGGCCCAGTTCATTCCGATCGTCTTGTTTTTCTGGCCCAATGGGAATACGGAAGCAACCTGGTTGCCCCAACGATCACTGATGAACCAACTTGCCGCGAGAGGATAGTCTCCGGTCGAATCGTACATCCGCTTTTCGAGGAAGGGTATGAGCTTATTTTGAAGTGGATTGGTAGTGAACTTTTTTCTTAACGCAGAAAATTCGGGAGTATCGGAACTGGGGCTGTTGTTCGTGTTGGCCAGAACTTTTCGGATTTCCGCCAATTCAGGATTGCGATCAAATTCTCCAAAGGCTTTGAGAAACTCCGGATCTCGCGCGAGCTGACCGACAACTCGAAAGTATTCATCGATCTGATACCCGGCGCTTCGAGCTGCAAACTGAGCTGCAAAACTGTTGCTCTCCTTGGCCTTGTTTGTGATTTCGGCTTCGGTATCACCCACCGCCCGGTTGTAAGCCCACCAACCGAACAAAGCCATCACCGCCATCAGCAACAATGGACCGAGCAGACCCAGCACCATTAACGGCCGCCGTGCCCGCGTGACTTCGCGCTGTCGCAAAGCAAACAAAACACTCTGAATGCTGGAAAATCGGTTCTTGGGATTTGCCGCGATACAATTATCGATAATGTCAGCCAACATGCGATCGACACCGGGAACCTGGCGGTGAGCCGTCGGCTTGTCAGCTCGCTGAAGTCCCTCGCGATATTTCTTCAACCGCTCATTGATATCTTGAGTCGACTCGATTTGGCGTGAAATTTCAGGTGTGTAGTACGGTGGCTTTCCGGTCAGCATGCAAAACAAAAGTGCTCCCAACCCGTAAACGTCCCAGCGAGCATCCGGGGCCGCATTCATATCGGCTTGTTCGGGCGCCATGAAAAACAGCGTCCCCAATGCGGACGACTGTTCGGTGCTCAGCCGTGATTGTCCGAAATCGGCAACACGGGGCTTTCCATCCTGGTCCAGCAAAATGTTTCCTGGCTTCAGATCGCAATGCAAAATACCTTTGCCATGCAAGTGCATCATGCCCGTAGCAACTTCCTGGAACAGGTCTACCGCGACGGCAGTTGGAAGGGGCTCCGTTTGGCTCAATCGTTCATCGAGCGATCCATGCTCGATATAGTCCATGACATAATAAGGCGGCTGCGCGTCCCAGCCAACATCATGCAGTTGAACGACATAACGATCGGCCGCCAACACAACCAGTTTCTCGACTTCGCGAGCCAACAACTGGACATCTGCGCTCGAGCGACGCGTGTAGAATTTGACTGCGACCTTGCGGCCCGTTTTTTGATTCATCGCCGACCAGACTTCTCCGTAAGCTCCACTTCCGAGAAAATCCAGTATCTCGTAGCCTGGAATTTCGGACGGCGGACGTTGAGGTTCCAGACTCAAGTCTCGGGACTTGCGGATATCTTCTGGCGATTGATGCTGAGTCTGATCTGATGCCATGGATATTTAGAATCAACCGTAAACGTGCTGGAACGATTTTTTCGTCTGTTCAAGCGAAATCTTCTCACAGCTTACTTTATCACAAATAGCCACGACAAAAACCTGACCTGCCTTTTCAACGATTTACGCAAGCACAAACTCAGATGCAGGTGAATCGTTTATCTCGGAAAGACTTACACAAATCAGCAACGATTCGGCGCCTCTGTATGATCTTGTTTCCGCCAGAGACAAGCAAGAATTATGGTTCGCCAGACGACTCGGGCACTCGAGCTAATGGCAATTCTCAACTGGCACGAAGCTGATTGTCCGTAGTTCGTCCACCTATCCAGAACATCACTCGGTTTGGGTTAAGTCACTTTTGCTGTTCGAGAACCGTATGTTCATGGGCCGGTTCCGATGTATTCGCGTGTCCCAACAAATTTTTTCTATGCGATTTATGGCGGCTCTTCGATCAAAAAAGACAAAAAGTCAATAAAATAACTGCTTAAGTATTGTTGTTATTCCTCAGTTGGATATGTTTATGTCTGTGATGCGTTCGCATTATCACGTTGATTTGCGTTTTTTTTGGCATCGCATTTGTTTTTAGGCTTAAAGGTTTTGAGTAATGGCTGAAGGTACAATCAAAAGATTGACGGACAAAGGATTTGGATTTATTGACACGGGAACGAACCAAGACATGTTCTTCCACATGTCGAATGTTGAAGGAACGACTTTCGATGAACTGCGTGAAGGTCAAAAAGTTACGTATGTAGAAGGTCACGGTCCCAAGGGTCCTCGTGCTGAGCAAGTAACACCGGTCTAGGCCGTATCGATTACACAAAGTGAAAAAGCCGACGAATCATCGTCGGCTTTTTTTTGTTTAACGCCCCTTTTCTTCCGCAACTTTGGTGCGCTTGTTGAGCCCAATGTTATTAAGTTCGGTGTGAGCGGTGCCTGCGGCCGGGCGTTACATTACGAGAGGGTCGAGGACCTTAAGTTCCGACGGTCCGGACCGGAAACAAGCTTATCGCTTAAGCTCACGATCAATCGACAATCCTGAGAGTTTTCGGGTGCTGATGGCTGAATCATCAAAGTAGATTGTCGCCGATCCGTCCACCGCACCGCCCGCGATGTGATCGGTGTAGTTGCCGATACTCCAGATCGCGTTTTCATCAAAATCCGAAGCCGCAG
>CAMYNE010000096.1 GCA_947259675.1 uncultured Pirellulaceae bacterium | reverse complement strand
CACTCTTCACTCTTCACTCTTCACTCTTCACTCTTCACTCTTCACTCTTCACTCTTCACTCTTCACTCTTCACTCTTCACTCTTCACTCTTCACTCTTAATTCCGCATTCCCCATTCCGCATTGGAAAAACTCCTACCAAACACGAAACAGGATTTCGGCCTGGACAAATTCAAAAACATCGTGAAGCCAAACGTAACCCAGTGGCTCATATCCACAGTGTATCTTTGCCGACACGCCGCTACGAGCTTGACGAGTTTCGTCGATGTCGTTTGTGTCGATTTCAACAACAACTTTGACGCCTTGCTTTTGATCAGCGGTCAACTGGGTTGCCTGTGCGACTTGTTTGAGCTGCCCTGTGAACTTGCGACTTGGATCGGCGGCGAGTTGATAAGTCACTTTGATGCCCTGATTGTTTCCTGCCTCTTTTTGTGTTTTGAGTTCGCGCAACAGGTGACCGATTCGGCGATCCGGCAAGTTGAGTTCGATTTCCCATTCTCCGTCGACATCCGCGACTTCCAGCAACAAATCTCCGATCTTCACTGGCCGATTTCGCAGGCGATCGGATACGTCCCAGGTAATAATTTCGCCGTTTATCGGACTATCGACTGACAATTTACTCAACTTCGATTGAAGCGTCTTTTGGCGTTTTTCCAAACTCTCAATTTGTGACTTAATCGCACCGTCATTGTCTTGCATTCGTTCTTTATCGTTGCTGTTGCGATTTTCCAATCGCAGCGCCTTGTTGCTTTTCAGCCGCTGTGAGAGCGCCTCGATTTCGCCCGAGATCTGTTCAAGTTGATCCTGCAGATCGAAATTGGTCAGCGTCAAGAGCGTCTCGCCGTCTGTGACTTGTGAGCCGTGTTGCACGTCGATTTGAGCAACTTGGCCATCGATTTCGGCGAAAACTTTTCGGCGCGTTTGCGGCAACAAAATGCCTTCACTGTGCAGCGTGAAAGGCGCTGGCACCACGGTCAAGGCGATGATCCCGAGCACCAACACGCCAAAAGACGCCAACGTCTTAGGTAAGTTTCGCGAAGCCGTAACGACTCTTGATTTGCCGAGCAGCCGCCAGACCGAATAACCGAATAATTGGCGATGACTCAGCGCGTTTCGCATCGCATCGGCTGCATGACGACTGGCCGTTTCAATACTCGGAGCCGCTTGAGCGCGGTTCCATTGCTCATTGCAATGTTCTACGATCAATCCTGCTACCACTTTCGGCGGTTGGGGAGATTTGTTGGGATCGTTGTTTTCCTGGATCTGCCGATCAAAAATCGGCAAAACGGCCAATGAACGAGTCGCCGAGAATCCAAGATATGCGTTGAGTGGCTGTTCAAGTTGTGGAGGTAACTGCTCATCGGATGGATACCAGAACGCCTGTTCAGTCGCGAGTGCTTTGGTTATCAACTGTGACAGCTGGTGAACTGTATTGCTGCGCCGGTTAACTGAGGGCTGGCCACTGATGGCAAGCAGTCTGAATTTCGAACCTTGCTTAAGTGCCACACTAACTCGATCACAATCCAGGACCCGCCGCGCTTCATTGGCGATCGTCCGCGCCGTCTCTTTGAAGTCCAGGCTTCCATGAATTGTGTGCGCGTATTGGTCGATCGATTCGCTGGATAGAGATCGAATCCCGCGTGTTGGTTCGGTGGGTGAAGACGCCGTATGGACAGGATGTTCGCACCCTGTTTTCTCTTCGAACTGCGATGCGATGCTGCAAAATTCATCCAGTTCTTCAAGTACCTGTCTGCAGACCTCCGGGTCGCAATCGTTTGGCAAGATGAATTCGACGAGCTCGATTTGCGAGTCGCGCCGAATGGGCCCGAACATCAAGACGGGTTGGTCAGCACTAGTTCCATTTTCATCCGCCCGGAGTTGTACAATAAATGACCGACTGCTTTGAGCCGCCCGATTAAGCAGTTCCATGTGCTTCTGTTCGCTAATCGCCAATTGCATCGGCAGAGCGGTCTTCGGTTGAAGCTGGCAAATTGGATGAAAGGGAGGATGGGTACAATCCCAGGCGACGCCGATTCGAGCATTTGACATTCGAGCCACCGTTGCCAAAAAGCTCTCATAAAAACTTTTCACGTCACGTGAAGTTAATACGATGTTTCGGATCTCGTCCAAACAAGCTTGATTCATGTTAAGATCAACGGCAATTAAATGCCTGGTAATTGAGAGTGTCCGAAATCGGCATTTGGATTCGTGAGAATTCACTCGGATTTGACAAGCAGGCTGAGGTCGCGCGACCCCAGCTACATTCATAACGTTGAATGATTATGAATTGAATCCCGCCACTCTCAAACTTTTCGTTTGTTCATTCTAATCTATGATCGCAAGAGTCATTTTGTGCGATGTCCGCATCCGTTTCCAACCTGATTCGTCAAATTCGAAGCCTGTTGCCGAGATCTGATACGCTCAGCGACGATGAACTGCAAAAACAGAGTCTTGGCCTCAAGTATCAGGCAATGACGGGGCGTTCACTAAAAGGGCTAATTCCCCAAGGATTTGCCTTGGTCGTCGAGGCAGCGCGGAGACATTTGGGATTCTCCCATTTCGACGTTCAACTGGAATGCGGCATTCGTTTGGTCCTCGCCCAGATTGCTGAGATGAAAACTGGGGAAGGAAAAACGCTCACTGCCTCCTTGCCGGTGTTCCTGCACGCACTGGCCGGACGTGGCGCACATGTCATAACGGTTAACGACTATTTAGCCGTACGCGACCAGGAGTTGCTCAGACCCGTTTACGATGCGCTTGGTTTGAGCAGTGCAGTGATCACAAGCGAAATGGATCCCGACCAGCGTTCTCGTGCCTATCGCAAAGATATAACTTATGGGAGCGCCAAAGAATTTGGTTTCGACTTTCTGAGAGACCGAATGAAACGACTTAGACTCAGCGAAAGCGGCCTTGAGCCTTCTCCTGAAAGCCTCGTGATGCGAGGTTTGCATTTTGCGCTGGTTGATGAAGCGGACAGCATTCTAATCGACGAAGCCCGGACACCGCTCATCATCGGCATGGTTGATCGAACGGAAGAAGCGATTTCCCAAGACTGTTTTTACTGGGCCTCTGCATCTGCCGCCGAGTTTATCGAAGACGAAGATTTCACCTACGACCACCTGCATCAGAAAGTGAAATTATCCATTGCAGGTCGAAACCGGTTGCGTCAGATTCCGCAGAATAATGGATCAACCCAGGTTTCGATTCGCGAACTCTATGCGTACATGGAGAACGCAATCAAGGTTCGCCGCGACTTTCAGCTGGACAAGAATTACGCGATTCGAGACGGCAAGATCGTGATAATCGACGAATTTACAGGTCGGCCAGCCGAGGGTCGTCAGTGGCAACAGGGGATTCATCAAAGCGTTGAGGCCAAAGAGGGTGTCGAGATTACGCCCGCAACCCGGCAAGCCGCTCGGGTTACCGTGCAAAACTTTTTTTGCAAGTATCGTTATCTGGCAGGGATGACGGGTACGGCCTGGACTTCACGCCGCGAGTTTTCAAAGGTCTACAAAAAGAAAGTCAGTCGAATTCGGACGAACCGCCCCGTTCAACGTCAGACCTGGCCGGTGAAAGTGTATGGTGACTTTATTTCAAAAATGAACGCGGTGAGGGACGAAATCGTCCACGTTATCAAACAAGGAAGAGCCGTCCTGATTGGCACACGTAGTGTCGCAAAATCTGAACTGCTTTCGAAATTGTTAACGGACAGGAAAGTCATTCACAAAGTTCTAAATGCTCGCCACCTTGAAAGCGAGGCGGAGATTGTGGCTGCCGCGGGTCAGCCTCAATCGGTGACCGTCGCGACCAATATGGCTGGTCGGGGCACCGATATCAAACTGCACGACGTCGTTCGCAATCATGGCGGATTGCATGTGATCCTGACTGAAATTCATGAGAGCCAGCGAATCGACTGGCAATTGATTGGCCGTGGCAGTCGGCAAGGCGATCCAGGAAGTTATCGAATTTTCGTGGCCCTCGATGACGAGATATTGGAAATGGGACTCGGTCCCAGTCGGGCAAAACGACTGCTTCACAAATACAAAGATTCCCTGGAAGTGACACGGTCGGCCTTCAACTACTTTCGACTTGCCCAACGCAAAGCAGAACGCAAACACCTGGTTGATCGCATGATTTTGCTCAAGCAGGATAAAGAACGTCAGGAACACCTTTTTGAGACAGGTCAAGATCCCTATTTGGACGTTGTCGAATAAGCCGTCGTAGATTTACCCGATTTGGACGATCTTTGGCCGTCGGAAAGTAGCTTGCCACGGCGTTCAGAATTCAGGCCATGAATACTCGCAAGAAGAATTCGCGCAAAGCCGCTAACCCGCCAAGTAAAGAAAAATTCACATTTTTGCTTTGCGGCGTCGCGTCTTGCGCGAGAATCGCAAACGTTTTCATTCAGCTTCTGCAGAATAGCCAGCGTTGTTTTGAGCCCTCTCGCCTTCGGTAAAAGCCTCACTGCCACTTCGATGTATTTAGAAATGCATTAGAATAAGCCGTCTTTTTCGATCCAATATTTCCAATCAAAGTCCGAACAACCCAGGTATCTCATAACGTGAACACTGACGAAGGAAAACCTGACTTGAGTAGTGGAGAACTTGGTGGCGAAGCGATAACGGCTCCTTTGAAGCAACCAACGGTTGACGAACAGGCGAGGTCTGTCGAGCAACCGGCAATGGAAACACCCCCGCCCAAAGACCGCTGGTTGGAACCTGGATTTCATCGCCTGGATCGTCGTTATATTATAGTTGAAATTTTGTCGGGTTCCGTTCTCACTGGCGTTGCTTCGGTCGCCGGCCTCGTCGCGATCGCGATTACGGCCTTTGCGGTCAACGAGCGATGGATTTGGCTGTTGATCATTGCCGGGGTTGCCTTGTTTCTCGTCTGGCTGTGGTCGATGACGCTGTTCTGGCCAAGACTGGAACACCGCCATGCCAGTTGGAAATTGGACGAGCTGGGATTGGAAGTCCGCAAAGGAGTCTTGTGGCGACATCGAATTACGGTTCCTCGAGCCCGCGTTCAACACGTTGATGTTTCGCAGGGCCCGCTGCAAAGAAATTTCGGTTTGGCAGAATTGACGATCTACACCGCCGGTACCCAAAACTCGTCGGTGAAGCTGAATGGGTTGGCCCATTCGGTGGCAACCGATGTGCGCAATGAATTGATTTCAAAACAGGATCCGGCTGATGTCGTCTAGCGAACATCAATCCGTTGATGAATCCATGACATCGCCCGATGCAGCTGTCACTGTGAATCCTCCTGCGCCGTCAACGCCTCATGCTGCGACCAGCGGACACTGGTTGCATCCCAGTTCGGTTTTGTTTGACGCAATTTCAAACGGCCGGCAGAATCTGGTCCCGGCTGTCATCGCGCTGCTCACTGCTGCCGGTGGAAGCATGTTCTGGATGTATCTGGCGATTGCAATTTTTGGTGCTTCATTGCTTCGTTCGGTTCTTCGATATGTAACTCTTCGTTATCGAATCGAAAACGGTGAACTGACCGTTCGGGAGGGATTGATCTTTAAACGGGTGCGAACCGTACCACTGGAACGCATTCAAAACATTGATTTGACTCAAAACGTTCTCCACCGAATGTTGGGTGTGGCTGAAGTTCGCGTCGAAACCGCAGGCGGCAAGGAACCCGAAGCCACACTCCGAGTACTTTCTTTGGACAAGGTTACTCGATTACGAGAAGCCGTTTTTAGTCTACGTCCGGCCAAATCAATCGCAGCCGAATCGGCAGACGCTGAAAAACTTGTTTCGGAAGAAGTGGTTCCAGACGCAGAAACAATCACACTCCACGAGATTCCGTTTAAGCAAATTATTCAAGCCGGCATTGCGAGCAACCGCGGGATCGTCGTATTTGGTGTTCTGATCGGTATTTTTTTCCAATTCGATCTCGAAAAGCGATTCAAAGAATATCTTGATTTCCTGTTTGGACTGGTACCGAAAGATCTGGGTATGCTGAATACGGTTGTATCGGTCCTGGCCGGATTGTTGCTGATCGTTGTGGTGACAAGGGTTTATGGAGCAATTTGGTACTTGCTGCGGTTTTATGGTTATCGGTTGACGCTTCACAACAACGATTTTCGAATTTCATGCGGACTATTTACCAAGGTCTCCGCAACGGTTCCGAGAAAGCGCATCCAATTCATCAGCGTGCACCAGTCGTTATTCTTGCGCTGGTTTGTTCTTTCATCGATTCGAATCGAAACGGCGGGAGGGGCCGGACAAGAGAATGAAGATGCGGCGTCTTCGGTTGGCCGGCGGTGGTTTGTTCCGATAATCAGCCAATCCAAAATCGAATCGGTGCTACCGCAGCTTCGGCCCGGTCTGAATTGGGAGCCAGAGAAAGCCGACTGGATTGGTGTTTCCAGCAAAACGGCCAGACGATTATGTCGGCTCGCGGTCATTCAATCGCTGGGCATTGCAATTGTCGGATTTGCAATAGCGCGTCCCTGGGGTTGGATTGCTGGAGTCGTTGCCTTGCCGATTTTTATCTATTGGGCGATCCGCAAGAGCCGCGCCATGCGATACACGGAAACGGAATTTGGCGTCGTCTATCGAAGCGGAGTATTCACGAAAAAACTGAGTCTTACTTTCTTCGATCGGATTCAGACTCTGCGATTGGATCAATCGCCGTTTGATCGACGTTGGAAGATGGCCACCCTTTCGGTAGACACAGCGGCAGCTGGTCCGGCCGACCATCGGGTTCATGTCAAGTATCTCGACGAGAACGTTGCAAAATCAAGGTACGAAGAACTCTCAAAAAGACTCGAGATCCAGAAACCAGCTTTGGTCGTCCAGTCGTAGCGCGAGTTTCTGTTCACATTCGTCACTGACGCGCACACTCTTCGAAGTTTCGCCTCAGTTTCAGCAGAGTTTTCGAAGAAGAAGTCAATGTCGCCTGTAAAACGAGGTTCCGCATAACGGTTAACCGCCCAACCTCCGATCACGAGATACTGGACATTCTCCGAGTTGACAAGTTCGATAAACTCTTTGAAGTCGACCGGCAGCTTCATAATAAGGTCTCATCAATTTCAAAGCGATCTCCAACCGCTGCGTAGTTGAAAGTCGGCAATAGTACTCGAGATTTGCTTTGTCAGCCGCAGCGTGACTGTCGAATGATTGATATTG
>CAMYNE010000095.1 GCA_947259675.1 uncultured Pirellulaceae bacterium | reverse complement strand
TTATCGCTTCTCCTTCAAGCCGATGAATATTGGCAGCGTGAAATAGCTTGTTGTCCGGATCAGCTTCCTTCGATTCTGAATTCGGATTGCTTGAAAGTTGATAGGTGCGAGTCAATACGATTTCGCGAATCAGTTTCTTGATCGACCAACCGTTATCGACGAAACGAACGGCCAGGTGGTTGAGCAACTTGGGATGCATCGGTCGCTGTCCGAGGACCCCAAAGTTGTCAACTGAAGGAACGATGCCTCGGCCAAGCAGATGATGCCAAATTCGATTAACAATCACCCGTGACGTCAATGGGTTTTTCGGATCGGAGATGCGGTTGGCCAGCTGCATTCGCCCGCTACCGCGTTCGATTATCATCGAGTTGTCCGTCAAGGCTTCCAGAAATCTGCGTTCCACGATGTCGCCGAGCGTTTTGTGGTTGCCCCGAATGAAGACGTGTTCGTTCTGCCCGGGGCCATCGTCCATCGCAATCGCCAGAAACGGATTTGGAACCTGGTCGTTTTTTTTGCTCGCCTCTCGATGCAGTGATTTAATTTTTTCTGCAAGCGTTGCGCACGAAATGGTTTGATCAGTTGTTGAAATCGACTGAAGATCCTTGGCGATTCCAGATGTGTGGTGCTCGACGGCAGGAGTCAGAATGGCCGCCAAATCGTTTTCGATGATCCAGCTCCTTAGCGAAATCGCTTCCGAATCGGATTGAACCACGCTGGAAACAATCTGTTCCGCAATCCGTTTTGCCATCGCTTCGATCGGCGCCTCGGATTGTTTGCTCAACTGGCTGGCAACCTGTTGCGCTGCCTTGGAAGGCGGATCAACGGGTGCCGGGCCATTGGTCAAAATAATCTTGTCAATCGAAAAGAAACCGTCGGATTGATCGAGAATTTCGATGTGAGCCGTTCGGCCTTTGTGGTTTTTCAAGTCTCGTGACTGTTCGACCCAACGGTAATCTTCAGAACCCGCGAAGTCGATCTTCATCCCGCTAAACAGCAGAGCGTTGTATAGGTCGAGTTGATATCCCTCGATGATCAACCGAATGCGCGCTTTTCCGCCTTTGATTCGATAAAAAATCTTGTCGTGATTGATCGTAAAAGTCGGCGAGCGAATGACGCCGGTGTAGTTTTTCCCGCCGCGCCCGCTGTGAACTGCGGTGGGCTCGGCGAGCCATTCGTTTTCTACGGAAAGATGTTCGGTTGACGTTCCATGTGAATCGGACACGGCGAAGCCGGTTTGATACCAGCTCTCTGGTAATCCGAGGTCAAAGCTTTCAAAAACTACGGCATCTTTTGTTGACTGAACTGACTGATTTCGTTTGCGTTCAATTTGTTGTGCAAGATGGGCAACCCACTTGGCGTCAATGGCCAGATTGCCGTTTGATAATTCCTGAAGCAATTGGAGGGGATGCAATTCAGACTTCAAACGCGATAACTTGATCGCTTTAACCAGATTGTTAACCAGATTCTGATCGAGGTGTTGGTGTCGTTCATTGAAATCAGCTTGTTCCTCTTGCGAATTGCCATTTAACACTTTTGTAGGCGCCAATTCGATGAAGTCGATGCCCAGCATGTGGCGAGGAATGGCTTTTTCATGATGGCCGGTGATCTCCAAAACAAGTTCGTGCTTACCGTTTGCAAAAGAATGTGTTCCGAGTGAAATGGCCCCCGTTGTAGTCAATTCCTCACTGTAAAAATCAAAGTCCGTCAGGACAGCTTGCCCATCCACGAAAATGTTTGCTTTTCCATAATCTTTTGCCTTCGTGAAATTGGCAAACAGTTCAAACTCCTGTGGATCGATAATAGAATCTACATCGAATTCCAAAGTCGCTTTACTGCCAGGCTCACCGTCGACCCACCAGAGTTGTTTGTTATCCTGCCAGGCGAATCGTTTGCCTTGAGGTTTTAGCTCTTGTGGCGTCAATGTGCCGTCATCGTTGTTGATGACTCGCAAGTTTTCTCCCTGCACAACAACCTTTTCCGGACGACTCCAATCAGGATCATTTCTCAATTTCAGAATTGCGGCGCTCAAATACTCCGCGATTTTTTGAGCGTCAGCCTGATCGGCAAGTGAGACGAATTGTTCGATCGCCTGGTCAGCTTCGTCCGATAGTTGCTTGAACTCGGCATACGCTTTTTCGATACGTCGACCGGGATCCAGCATGGCGTCCTGTCGCCGCGAACTTTTCAAAAAGCCCGCTAGCGCATAAAAGTCTTTCGTCGAGATTGCGTCGAATTTGTGATCGTGACATTTGGCGCAGGAAACGGTTAAACCCAAAAACGATTTAGACATCACGTCAATCTGATTGTCAATTCGTTTTGCTTCATCGGCCTTAACGTCGACCGGACCGTGATGTCCTTCTCCGAAGAACCAAAAGCCTGTGCCGATTAACGACTCATTGAACTTTTCGGTTTCATGACGTCGGGGTTTTTCGATCAAGTCACCGGCGATATGTTCGCGAATCAACTGATCATAAGGTACGTCCAGATTAAACGCTCGAATGAGATAATCGCGATACCGATACGCGTGCGGGATCGGGTAATCAAACTCATGACCGCAAGTTTCGGCGTAGCGGAACAAGTCCATCCAGTGTCTGGCCCAGCGTTCGCCAAATCGGGGTGACGCCAGCAATTCATCCACGATTTTGGCAAAAGCATCGTCTGAATCGTCGTCCAGGAATTTCTGAATTTGGGTTGGCGGCGGTGGAAGGCCGATCAAGTCAAAATAGACTCGCCGAATAAGAGTTCGCTTCGATGCGTCGTCGGCTGTTTCGAGTTTGGCCGATTCCAGCTTTGAGAGGACAAAGTAATCGATCGGATCTCGCGGCCAAGCGGATTTCTTGATGTCTGGCATCGCCGGAGATTCGACGGGTTGCCAACACCAGTGGGCTGAGCGTCGAGCCGCGATGTCAAATTTTTCTTTTTCGACCATGTTCCCCTGTTCTGCGGGCCAGGGGGCACCCATCTGGACCCATTTGGTCAATGTATCAATGTCGGCTTGTGGTAACTTTGTATCAGGCGGCATTTCATAGACGTCGCCATAATTGATCGCGTCAATCAACAGGCTCTCCTCTGGGATACCGGGTTCAACCGCCGGTCCAGTGTCGCCACCCATCAACGTAGACTTTCGCGACGAGAGGCTCAGTCCCCCCTCAAGCGGCTTTGCTTCGGGCCCGTGACATTCGTAACACTTGTCAATCAGAAGTGGACGGATTCTCGACTCAAAAAACTCAATCTGTTCCGTCGAAAATTTGGGCTCGTCTTGGGCGAACGAATTTCCTGAGGACAGAAATAAAGTCAGAAAAAGGCAAGCCGATGCAAATCCAAGGATGGACCAGCAACGGGCAAAAACGAACGGCAGTGACGACATCAGCATGCTCAGTGGTTCGGCTCGATGGCGATGATTAGTTCAAAGCGTTCATTTTAAACGCTTTCACCGAACGGTCAAAACGGGTACGACACTTTCCGCGTAATTGGACGTACTTTCCTTTGATTCGGTCACTGGCCTCGCTATTACTTCGATTCCGAGATTTGAGTCGGGCTCATGAGATAGCCCAACAAATCGACTTTCTGTGGGAATGACATATTGTTCAACAGAGCGTCTGGCATCACGGATTTGTTTGAAGAGCGAATTTCGTCGATCAAATCCCGGTCAATTGTGATGACCTCTTCCGGCGTTTGCACGCGAACCGTCTTTTTATCTTGATTGAGAATCAGACCGCTGATCAGACGCCCGTCTTCGAGCGAGATGACCGATGAACGATAGGTTTCTGCGACTGAGCCGCTGGGATCGATGATGTTGGTCAGGAGGTAATTCAGGTTTTGTCGATTGGCGCCGGTCAAATCGGGTCCAGTGTTACCGCCTTCTCCAAAAAGAATGTGGCACGACGCGCAATTCTTTTTGAAAAGCGTACGGCCATTGAGCAGATTGGCTGAATTCAGATTTTGTTCGGGACCGCTCAGTTTGGAAGTCAGCGCTTCGATTTCTTTGACCTTTTGCTCCGGGGTTTCTCGAACTTTACCCCACACACTTTCAAGTTTTGCAACTATTTCTGGCGAACCAATTTGTTTAATCCGTTCAGCGTGGTAAGCAGTAATCGAGTCCTTATTGATCCGACCGTTCTCGGCGGCCTGTAAAAGTTGCAGTGCCCAGGGCTCCCGAGAGACGAGTGTGTTAATCGCTGTGGATTTGCCTTCCGGATCCATATGGGGCATTTGACGGATAATGACGTTTGCGACCGACGGGTCTTCTGAATGGACTAACGCGCGAACAACCGAAGTCGTAAATGAACGATCTCGAATCAGACCTTTAAGTACGTCCACCAAATCCGCAGGCTTAGTTGCCGCCCAAGTCTCGATAGCGCGACGGCGGACCGCAACGTCCGCTTGGTTTGAGGTGACGATCTTCTTAAGATCAGCGACCGCTCGACCATCGCCAAAAACGATTGCCAAATTCAAAACAAGTTCAGAGATTTCTCGATTTTCGGATTTACCGATTTTCCTGACTACCGCTGGCCAATTTAAGGGTTCTTTTACGTTGGACCAACCATCTAATGCCAAACTCATCCCACGAAGCGTCGAAACTGGTTCAAGGTTGCCGTTCTCTAGTTCCGTCAGGATCGCTTCGACGATTTCAGGCTTTGTCTCGATTTCGTAGGTCAATCGCCGCACAATATTTTCGCGTACAAGTGGGATTTTGGAATTGGCCGCCAGTTTCAATGCCTGTTGCCAGATGGATACCACGACCGGCTCACTGCCGAACCAGATTAGATGGGCTTGGACCCTGTCTTTCGCATCGGATTTGCTTTGGCAGAGAATTGAAGCGATCGTCAGTCGATCTTTCGGGTTGAGCCGTTTGAGCGAAGTTGCAACGTAAAGCCGAACGAGTCCTGATTCATCTTTAGCCAATTCTCGTAACCGCTTTGTGATCTCAATATTTATCGGTCGGAGTCCATCAGTAAGTAACCGAACTGCCCAAGCACGGATGTGCTCGCTGTCATGCTCCGTACACTTGAGCAAAGTCGCGTTGTCAGCCTTTCCGATCGAGTAGAGCGTCCATAAATTTCTTAGCCGACTTGTTGGGTCCAAGTTCGGCTGCCAATTTGAACTGCACAGCTTTTTTCGAGATTCGAGAATTTTCTTGTCTATCTCTAATCGATTCATGGACGCCTTTTCGGAAAGTAACCTTTGCGCCATGCGGGAGTACCAGCGGTTAGGATGCGTCAACAAACCAAAAAGAACGTTGGCGTCTGACTTGGCGAGATCCTTAAAATTTCCATCGATTTTCGATTCGCCGTAAACAATCTTGAAAATCCTCCCGGAAGTTCGATGGATCCCATCATTTTCGTGACATTCGCCGATGTCTGACCAGTCAAGCACATACACGCCACCGTCCGGGCCGTAGATCATTTCGACACCACGAAACCAGGGATCGTCGGTCTTCATGAAGTCAGCCGCGTGCTTGCCGACATAGCTGTTGCCTTCGCGATGAATGGTGTCCATGTTGAGTCGACGCCCATGAAAATTTGCCGTGAACAAAGCATTGTGATAATTCTTGGGCCATGTTCCGCCCTGATAAATCATCAGACCGGTGTGAGCGTGGCCACCACCGGCGGCGTCGGTTCCCGAGGACAGTCCTTCTTTTCGAGAAGCTGCCGTATGAGGTTCGCCGAGGTCCCAATGAAAATGGTCTGCCGTTTGTTCGATGACTTGATAAGTGTGTGGGTTAAAGTGTGATCCATACATCCGCCGGTAGCGGGCACCTGGCACGACGTGGAACAGATGTCCGATAACCGTGTTGATCATAAACATCTCGCCATGTTCGTCATAATCGAATCCCCACGGATTGGTTCCGCCTTCGGCGACGACTTCAAACTTTTTGTGAATCGGATGATAACGCCAGATAGCGCAATTCATTGGAATTCGTTGTGACGCGGTTGCTCCCGGCGGGCCGACAAAAGACGTTGCTTGAATTCCATGTCGACCGTACAGCCATCCATCCGGTCCCCAACGAAGGCCATTCACGATATTGTGTCGAATCGTGTTATCTTCAAACCCGTCCAGAAAAACTTGCGGTGGCCCATCCGGTTTGTCGTCGTTATCGGCGTCCGGGATAAAAATGAACTCGGGAGCCGCGGTGAGCCAAACACCGCCATAGCCCAATTCGATTCCCGTGAGTTTCTTTCCTTTGTCCCAGAAAACAGTTTTCTGGTCGAATCGACCGTCGTTATCGTCGTCTTCAAAAATCACGACACGATCGTTCAACGACATGTCGTAATTGGTTTTGCCGTCCGAATAGGTATAGCATTCAACCACCCAAAGTCGCCCGCGGTGGTCAGTTGTTACGGCGATAGGCTGGTGGACATCCGGTTCGGACGCGAACAGCGTTGCCGAAAATCCTTCTGGTAACGACAACATTTCCAACGCTTTGTCAGGAGGCGTAAACGGGATCTCAAGTTTTTGCGTGTTGGGTGGGTCGTCGGTTTGAGCGAATGTAATCGTTCCTGACAGAGCCGTTGCAATAAGAAACGTAACTAGAAGACCAAATGTTATGTGATTGAAGCGGGGCATTTTTGATTCCAAGACAATGGCAACAAGAAATCAATGTAATCCATCTGATTGAAACTCCAAGCCATAAAAAAAGGCAACCATAGTTACATGGTTGCCTTTTGAATTTCCGGAAAAAATTTCGTCGAGAGTCCAGTTAAGTGGACTTGTCGGCAGAAGTCCATCGCAGTATGGGCTGATCAAGCCGCTTCGCGATTTTGGTCTTCTTTTCTGGTGTGGTTCGGCTCGAGTTCCTCCCTCAGAATCAACATATCGTCTGGAGCGTCGATGCCTAACCTTACCCTGTCGCCTGTGACTCGAACGATGGTCAAGACGATGGCCTCTCCCAACATTATTTTTTCGCTTTCCTTTCTGGAAAGAACGAGCATTTCGAGTAACTCCTGGTGGTTATAATGTTATGAAAAAAAATAATTGCGAATAATTTTGTTTCACGCGGAATCACTGTTACGTGGAACTAAGTTGTGGCGCTCCTGAGAGCACCGTTTTTTTGAATCGCTCACCCGATGAGCCATAGAACAATATTGAATTGCTTTCTGTTTCCCAAACGGCCGTTAGTTTTACGCTTCTCGGACCATGGAGGCAAAAGAAAATACCGCA
>CAMYNE010000094.1 GCA_947259675.1 uncultured Pirellulaceae bacterium | reverse complement strand
GAGCCTTTTTGTCGTGGCTCATTTCATTGGCCTGTCCGGCCTGTCCCTGATTCGCGGCGCCGCGCCGTCAATCCGTTTGCCTGTCCCTTGGCTAACGCCTTAGCTACGCGCCCTTAGCTAATGCGCCTACGAACGCGTGTTCGCTAAACGCGTTCTGTCCCCAATGCGATCCATTCAAGATTCACAACAATTCGGCGAGGGCGTCGCACAACTCGGGATACTCGAATTCGAATCCCTCGTCCATCAGTCGTTTGGGCATTACGTATCGACCGTACAAAGCTAATTCAGGATCGGTACGCAGCAACCAATGCGCACCAACGCGGACCATCGACTCGGTTGCTGGCAATCCGAACGGTATTCGCATCCTCATGCGGAGTTTTCGCATGAAATCTCCTTGTGATTCTGGATTCGGTGAACTGGCAATGTATACGCCCTGCATCGACGAATCGCTGATCGCACGTTCAAATATGCGGTTTATGTCTCTTTCATGAATCCAGCTCATCCCTTGCATGCCGCTGCCAATCCTTCCGCCCAAGCCAAGCCTCGCTAAGAAACGCAATCGCGATAATGCGCCACCGCCCGCGCTGCGATCTCGTCCGACGACGAAGCTTGTTCGCAAGATAACGCCGCGCTGGCTGGGCAAGATTGAGGCTGCAAACTCACTTTCCCAAGCCTTGCCAACATCCGGCGCAAAGCCGTATCCGAAGGGCGAATCTTCTGTGCAAATCGCTGTTGGAGGATCGCCGTAAATATGCGCCGTGCTCATTTGCATCCAGACCGGCGGCGGCGAAATAACCGATCGCATTGCCTCGCCAAGTACACGCGTGGCTTCAACGCGTGATCGCAGAATCTCATCCCGATGATCCGGAGTCTTGATGCAATCGACGGTACGTCCGACCAAATTGACGACCGCATCGGCGCCATTCAAAGCCGACTTCCAATCGTTCAAATTTCGAGCGTCCCACGCGACAAAGTCCCAAGGTCCGCTGGGCTTTGGGGGATTTCGAGACAGGATCGTGACCAAGGCGCTATGTTCCGCAAGATAGTGGGCGAGCGATATGCCTAAGAAGCCGCTCCCCCCAGCGATGACGATTCGTTTCGATGTGCCTGCGCTTACCACATTTGACTCCGTAAGAATCGGAAACGTCGTCATTTAACCGTAATTCCTAGGTAAGCTTAACCGAATGTGTCCGATCAGAACCTGTCAATTGAATGCCAGCGCGGTTACGATACTTGTGCCGGATATCGCGTGTTTTGGTGGTTCGCAATATCGAAGCATTGGTCCTCATCATGTCCGCAAAGTCTGATTTATTGTCTGTGGAAGATCTTCAATTAAAGCGCGATAAACTGGCAGAACAGTACTTCGATTTGCTGTCGTTTGAGCCGTATCCTGTCCAGGAAGAAGCGTTGTTTGCCTGGTTTTCTTCGGATCAGGGAGCATTGGTCTGCGCGCCGACGGGCATGGGAAAGACTTTGATCGCTGAAGCGGCAATGTTTGAAGCCTTGAAGCTGGGCAAACAGGCCTATTACACGACGCCGCTGATCGCCCTCACCGATCAGAAGTTTCACGAAATGCGCGAACGGGTCACTGAATGGGGTTTTTCCCCAGACGATGTGGGCTTGGTTACTGGTAATCGGAAAGTTAACCCCGATGCCAGGATTCTCGTGGTTGTGGCTGAAATTCTTCTCAATCGTCTGCTTCACTCCGAGGCATTTGATTTCTCCGATGTGTGGGCTGTGGTCATGGACGAGTTTCACAGCTTTAACGATCTTGAACGCGGAATCGTTTGGGAGTTTGGGCTTGGATTGTTGCCAGCACACGTAAAAACTCTTTTGCTTTCTGCCACGGTCGGCAACTCGCGAGAATTTACGGCGTGGCTAAACCGGGCTCACAATCGCAAACTGCAATTGGTGGAAAGCCAGGACCGCAAAGTGCCTCTGTCGTTTCAGTGGGTCGAAGACGCACTGCTTTCCGATCATATCGAATCGATGGTCAACGTCGACGACGAGTTGCGTATGACCCCGGCGTTGTTGTTTTGTTTTAATCGGGAACAATGTTGGACCGTTGCCGAGCAACTGAAAGGCAAAAAATGTGTCATTCCTGATCAACAGAAACAACTCACATCGAGACTGGAGGCGTATGACTGGTCCCTGGGCGTGGGGCCAAAGCTGAAACAGGTCTTGATGCGTGGGATCGGAGTTCATCACGCCGGTGTGTTGCCTCGTTACCGTCGCATCGTCGAGGAACTGTTTCAAGAAAAACTCCTGAGTGTCTGCGTTTGTACCGAAACGCTCGCCGCCGGAATCAACTTGCCTGCTCGCAGCGTCGTCCTCCCGACTTTGATGAAAGGACCGCCAAAGAAACTGAAACTGATCGAAGCCAGTTCGGCTCATCAAATGTTCGGTCGTGCGGGTCGACCGCAGTACGATGACCAGGGTTACGTCTATGCGTTGCCACACGAAGACGACGTCAAGATTCTGCGCTGGAAAGAAAAGTACGATCAGATTCCTGAGGACACCAAGGATCCGGGACTGCGAAAAGCAAGAAAGGCTCTCAAAAAGAAACAACCTAAACGTCGCGAAGGCCAACATTACTGGAACGAGGCTCAATTCCAACAGTTGATCAAAGCGCCCTCCGCGGATTTGGCCAGTCGCGGCCCGCTACCTTGGCGATTGCTCGTGTATATGTTGGATGCCTCGCCAGATGTCGAAAAAATCCGGCAACTCGTACGCGGTCGTTTGCTCAAGCCATCGGAGCAGGAAAACGCGCAAAAACAACTTAACCGCATGCTAATCACGCTTTGGCGAGGCGGTTACATTCAGCTGGAACCCAAACCGCCGCTGACTGATTCCGCCGATTCCACGGACAACGACGTGCCGGAGTCAACGGAACCGGACACGCCGGCAGCTTTGACACTTGATCTAGGTCAGAAGCGGTCGGAGCCCAAGTCAGATCCAAGCGTTGCCGGACAAAAGAAATCTCAACAACCGGATGAACCGGCTAAACCGATCTACAAGCCAGATTTTGCGCGGCCAAACGAAACGATGTCTGATCTGCTTTTGTTGCGCGGCGTTCATCCGCTCTACGCGGTCTTTTTGATGAATCATCTGGGTATCGCCGATAAGAACGAGCGAATCATGGCATTCGAGAGCATCCTCGAATTATCCCGTTCGCTGGGTCGCGCGATCCGTGTGCCGGGACACCAAGAACTTCCGCCCGGTCCCCTGCAAACAAACCGCCTGGATTCACAGCTTTTAAAACTGGGTTTGGCGACCGCAGAAGAACTCGGCGCGCTTCCAACAGAAGACGAGGATATTCGTCGCGGTTGGATCGACACGGATGAATACGTTCCTGTGCTTACTTTGCCGCATAAACTTCAACGGCTGTTCCAATACGATTTTCCCGGAGTGCACGACGTCCGAGTCTGGCCAGTTTGGGTTGCTGGTGAAGTGCTTCAATATGGTGACGATTTCAACAAATACATTACCAGCAACAAACTTCAAAAACAGGAAGGCATCGTCTTCCGTCACTTGTTGCGTTTAATCTTGTTGCTCGATGAAATGGCGGCGCTGTGTCCACCCGATGTGACTCACAATCAATGGCAAGACGATCTGGGCGAAATTGCCGACCAGCTGGAATCCATTTGCCGTCATGTCGATCCTTACAGCACCGATCAGTGGCTGGCTGATTCGCGGTCGACGGTTTCGACTTAGTCCAACCAGAGGTGGCGCAAGCTTACCACCGGCAAATGGCTTTAATCCTTTCAGGATAAGTTGCTGCACCAGAGCGCGTTTGGTTTACGTTTGGCGTCTTTTTGTTGGTTTCGCCCGGCCATCAGAGCGCCACGACCGCTATTTGTCCGTGCGACACGCACTAGACATCGATTTTATCCGCATCTTCAGCTCTTTCCATGATGAAACGGAAACGTGCAGAGGCGTCGCGACCCATCAAGTCGCTGATGATTCGATCGGTTTCGAGATGGTCGTCAATTTCGACTTTTAGCATCCGACGTGTGTCCGGATTGAGCGTTGTGTTCCAGAGGACTTTGGGCATCATTTCACCGAGGCCCTTGAAGCGTGTGATTTCTGGATTGGTCCGGCCTTGATGTTTTTCGAGAATCTGCGCCCGGTCTTCTTCATCAGCGGCGTAATACGTTTCTTTTCCAATATCGATTCGAAAAAGCGGTGGTAAGCCGATGTACAGACGGCCATCGGCGATCAGAGGTGTCATATGCCGATAAAAGAAAGTCAACAACAACGTGGTTATGTGGTGACCATCGGAGTCGGCGTCAGCGAGCAAAATGATTTTGTCGTACCGTAAGTTCGCGAGATTCATGTTGGTCCCAATCCCGCAACCAATGGCGGTCACCATATCTTGAATCTCTTTGTTTTCCATCATTTTTTTCAA
The DNA here is from genome assembly GCA_947259675.1 of uncultured Pirellulaceae bacterium. Lineage (GTDB taxonomy): Bacteria > Planctomycetota > Planctomycetia > Pirellulales > Pirellulaceae > Mariniblastus. Next base: position 2,835 of record CAMYNE010000094.1, on the reverse strand, counting down.
CGAGGCACTCTCGGTGTTGAGAACCTTTCCGCGCAAAGGCAAGATCGCTTGAAAGTTTCGATCTCGACCCTGCTTGGCACTGCCACCGGCGGAGTCACCTTCGACGATAAAAAGTTCCGAGTTACCACGTCCAGCATTGAGGCAATCACTGAGCTTTCCGGGCATCATCGTCTTTTTTGATCCGCCTTTTCGCGAGATGGACGCGGAGGCAGCCCGTGAAGCGGCGCGGGCACGAGCCGCGGCGATGATTCGTGCGACGATGCTGTCTCCGACCGATCGATTACTGTTAAACCATTGTTCAACCGCGGGACGAAGTTCCCCTTCGATAATGCTGTGAATTTCGAGATTATTCAACCGGTCCTTAGTCTGGCCCTGGAACTGCGGTTCGGCGACAAAAATTGAGACAATCGCAATGAGACCTTCACGAATGTCTTCGTGAGAAATCTTGACGCCGCGAGGAATCAGATTGTGCGTGTCGATGTAGTTGCGGACGGCCTTTGAAAGGCCGCTCCGAAACCCATTTTCATGAGTGCCACCGTTTTGAGTCGGAATGCCGTTTACGTAAGAGCGAACATGTTCGTCGGTTGAATCGGTCCACTGTAAAGTAAGTTCAATCCGCACATCGTTGGACTTGCTAAGCGTGAACGGCGAGTCGTGAATCGGTGACGCTTTGCGTTCCTTCGTGACTTTGCCCAAGTAGTCGACAATCCCGTGTTCATGATGAAACTTGGCTTCCGTTTTGTTCAATTCATCGAGAAAGCTGACTTTGACTCCCCGATGTATAAAGCTGACAATCTCCAGTCGCTGCGCAATCGTTTCCGGGTTAAAGTCTGTTTTCGGGAAAATCGTTGGATCGGGAGTAAACGTAATGGTGGTACCCGATCCGCGAACGCTGCCTTTGAGTTTTTGAAGTCTGGTTTTCGCGTTTCCCTTGGAAAACTCCATCCGATATTGAGATCCACCTCGTTTGACGACGGCGACGAGGTTTTTCGAAAGGGCGTTAACAACGGAAGCACCAACGCCATGCAGACCGCCCGCGGTCTTGTAGTTGTTGCCGTCGAATTTTCCGCCCGCATGGAGAATCGTCAGCACCATTTCGAGGGCTGGCTTTTTGGTTTTTGGATGCTTGTCAACAGGAATTCCACGACCATTATCCGAGACGGAAATTGTTCGACCGTCTTTATGGAGACGAACGGCAATTTCAGTTGCGTGCCCGTTCATCGCCTCATCGACCGAGTTGTCCAAAATTTCCCAGACGAGATGATGGAGACCATTCATTCCAACGCCGCCGATGTACATTCCGGGACGCTTGCGAACGGGCTCAAGTCCTTCGAGGGCGACGATGTCCTTGGCGTTATAAGATTTTGTAACTGTGCTCATGTAACAAGTATTGTTCTATTAGGCTGATTATAGTAGCTGGATTCGTAAGAATTCAGACGAAGCAATGGTGATGTATTCTCACGAATCCACCTACTTCATTCGTCTTCCACTTCTCCGTCGATTGGCGGCGGAGCGACGGGATCCGGTCGAATGATTTTTGCGATCTTGCCATTTTTTTGGATTTCGTTTCCTTTACCACCGCGGCCTGTGACTCGGTATTTTCCGGTCGAAATTGTCTTTTTGGCTCCGCGGTTGGTCTCAACGACAAGCAAATCGCGATCCCCTTTCGAAGGTTTGAACCCGATCAGTTTGTCGGTTTTGGAGAGTTTGATTAAGGTCACACCCTTGCCGGCACCGGAAAGGTAGTTGATATCTTCCACCGGACAGATGATTGCTCGACAGTCGGCCGAAATGGCAAGAATGTTCTCGTCGCCCTCGATCGTGAAAACGCCAATGATCTCCGAGCCCTTTGATGGTCGGGCGAATCGTCGACCGCTTCGAGTGGAGGGTTCAATAAAGCTCTCAAGTCCAAATCGAAGCGCAAACCCATTGCTGGTCGCCGCGAGACCATGAACTTCCGGGCAGAGATCGGGTTTTCGGGGGTCTTCAAAGACGTCACCAATCACGCGCGGGTCCAGCGAAATCGCCGATATAATTTTCTCGCCATCTTTCAGCTTGAACAGCTTTTGAATTGGTTCACCAAACCCGGTCGAAGCCGGGATGTCGATTCCCCGAGCGGTATAGCAAACGCCCATCGAAGAGAAAAAAGCAACCGTGGTTCGTGTCGAAAGACCAACGCAGGCGAGAACCTGGTCGTCCTTGCGTAAGCGGCTTTTGGACGGATCGGCAATCAGTTTCTGCCGTTTAACCCAGCCATCGGTTGTGATCAACACGTGGCAGTCTTCTGCAACGATAAAGTCTTCGGCGGTGTATTCGACTTCCTCTGCCACCGAGTCAATGATGGTTCGCCGCTTGCCGGCATTGTCGGAGCCAAATTCAGTGATCAACGTTTTGATTTCATCACGAACGATTTTCCACCGCCCCGATGCGTTGGTGTCGGCCGTGTCGTCCTTGAGAAGTTTCTTGATCTGCCGAGCGCGTCTGAGTTTGTTCTTCAGCTCTTCCTGGATCAAATTGATTTCAAGCCTGGCCAGGCGATAAAGTTTTAACTCGAGGATCGCTTCCGTTTGCTCTTCGTCCAAACCGCCTTTTCCGGCAGGGAAACGCTTCATTATTTTCTTGGCTGCGTCAGCTTTTCCTTCGGAACGGCGAATGATGCGAATGATCTCGTCGAGGGCGTCAAAAATCAATGCGAAACCCTTGAGGATGTGGATTCGCTTGTGGAGTTTGTCCAGTTCGTTTTCAAGTCGCCGCGTGACAACATCCAAGCGGAAATGCAAAAAGTGCCACAAGATCTCCTTGAGTCCAAGGCGATTTGGCGCGCCGACTTCCGGA
>CAMYNE010000093.1 GCA_947259675.1 uncultured Pirellulaceae bacterium | reverse complement strand
ATTCCGGTTCAAAAGTTGGATGACCGTAAAGCGTTCCGAAAAAAGTGGGAACGGCGCCGTCGGCAGAGTCGGAAGCCCGTGAACCAAGAATCTGGACCGCGTTTCGGGGTGAAATGCCGGCCTCGAAATTCCAGTATCCGGAATTTTGCTTAGTAGATCTTCCAAATACGATATCCGCCGACGCGAGGGTCAAGGGTTCGCTATTTACCAAGTTTAACGCCGCAATATCGATCCCAACTTGGCGAGCCGTCGCTTCGTCACTAGTTTTGGACAACGCGTCAGCGGCAGCTTTTGCCGCAAGGTCAGTCGCACTTCTTAATTCCGTACGTACCCGCTGCATGTGAGCGAAGTCAATTGAAAATCCGACCATCAAAATGATGACTGGGAGTAACAACAAAAGGACCACCAAAATCGAACCTCGTCGATCGTTTCGTTGCATAATAACACCTTGTTCTAAAAATGAACTAACGGAGAGCTTTGACTATTTGATTGGCAAAGGCTATTGTCGATTGGCGATTCTAAAACCCGAGATGTCGTTGAAGCCCGGTAATGCCATCAGGTTAAATGACATCGAATCGGCAGGAGCATTTGCCACCACGCGAAACGACTGTCCGCTGGACAGGTTATCGTATGCCGTGCCATCCGTTCCGATTACTTCAAACGTGACACCGTTGAGCGATGTCTGATCGATATAGATTTGCATGCGGTTAATTACCGACTGTTCCGTCGCAGTAACCTTGATGCCTTCCAGGGCGCCCTGGTAAGCAACTTCGGTAACGACTTGTTGCATGTATATCGCGTTACTTGCCCCGATGGAGCCAAATACGAATAGGACAATCAAAGGAATTGACAACGCCAACTCAACAACCGCTGAGCCAGTTCGCTGGTTCATTCTTCCGAACGTTGTCCGGTTTGTGATTCTAGAAATCATGTTTTGGAAAAATCAGAAAGATCGGATTTCAGTTTCTACTTAAACATGCGATAGATTTGTGCTAGTAGGAATCCGATTTTTTGCACAAATGGCTAATTGATCAGTTTTTCGCGATCTTTAGCACTGGTTAATCGTGTTTAATGTTTATTCCGATTACACCGCCTTTCCTGTCACTCTGCTAGTTCAAGCGTAAACGCGTTTTGAGGCCTAATGGAGACCGGTTCTCTTCGGGACGACCGGGACGTTGCCCTCCGTACCCATCAGATGTCGCGACTTGAGTCCAAAGAGTTCGCGTTTGGAAAGGACTCCGATTTCGGAAAGTGCGCAATCTGGATCGTCCTTCATGTTCATCAGCATTTTCCAATGCAAGCCGAGTATTGACTTAATCGTGCGCACGCCATCAAAGTCGAGATAGTTAATCAACTGACCACCATCGTAAAATAATTCTTCGGTGCGAGCACAGTAAAGCTGTACCAGGTTAGTCCAAGGTTGCCCGCCTTGGCGAAGCTTCAAACGGTGCGGGACAATCTCGCAGGCGTCAAAGTCCTCGATTGCCAGGAAGAGTTTGTGCTGTTTCATGTTGTTGACACAATTTGCCAACAGTTGGGTCAGAAAAACAGCTTGACCGCATCGTATCGCGGAACTTTCATATTCCGGTTTTACGAAACCTAGAATTGGAACGGCTGCCACCATGGGAGCGCCGCCCAGGCGGTAAGCAAACATTTTGAGATCTTCATAGGTGTCAATTTGTTGGTTTCGAATCCAGAAATCAGCTCCGTCCAACATGTCGAACAGATATTGCTTGGGAACATTGAACTTGCGGAACGAATCCACCAATGCCGCCAGTTCTTCGCTGGTACATTGATCCAAAAACGCGTCGCTGACGTCGGATCGTACGTCGGACCAAACGTCAAGCGGCAGATGGGTGGGGCTTGTCAGGTCCAGCAGGTCAAGGCATTGTATGAGGTGCCACATCAGTGTCTCAAGAGCTCTTTTTTTATCGACGGGCAGGTTGCCTGTGACCCAAATCTGGTCGCGAAATTGCTTGCGAACTCTCTGGCGACAGTATTTGTATCCCTGTTCGACAACGGTCTTGTTGAGCTTAATTCTGGGACGAACGGCTTCGGTCATGGCAAATCTGGTCAAAACGAAGATGGGCCAGAGGGCAATAAACTAATCATAATCTCTGTACCGTTGATTGAAAGTGACCGGGCTCGTCGAACAATTGCCTTTTGATCGCGAATTCCAGTGTTGTCTCCCGAAATGAGCAGCGGTCAAGTAAGATACGAGGAACAGCAATTAATTTGGAAACATCGAAATGAAGATTCTGCTTGCCAGCCCGCGCGGATTCTGTGCAGGAGTCAACATGGCCATTGAAAGCCTGGACCTGACGCTCCGTGAGTTTGGTCCGCCGGTCTACGTTTACCATGAAATTGTCCACAACAAATACGTGGTGGAATCTTTCAAATCCAAGGGTGCGATATTTGTTGACCAGCTGGAAGCAGTTCCAGAGAAATCAGTGCTGCTGTTTTCGGCACATGGAGTTTCGCCGGAGGTCCGAAAAGTTGCTCGGGAGCGACAACTCAATGCCGTCGATGCGACTTGTCCATTGGTGACTAAAGTGCACCTTGAGGCGCTTAAGTACGCCCGTGAAGGATACACGATCTTTTTGATTGGCCACGAGGGGCACGACGAAGTCATTGGGACGATGGGGGAAGCGCCTGAGGCGATGATCCTGGTTGAAACCGAAGAGGACGTGGCGCAGCTCGATTTGCCAAGCGATGCCAAAGTCGCTTACCTGACCCAAACAACTCTCTCAGTCGACGATGCAAATCGGATAATCAAAAAACTGCGCGAGCGCTTCGTTAACCTCGTTAATCCGCCGAAAGAAGACATCTGCTATGCCACGCAGAACCGCCAAGAGGCCGTCAAAATCCTTTCGCAACAAGCCGACTTATGTCTCGTGCTAGGCAGCCAGAACAGCTCCAATAGTCAGCGGCTTTGTGAGCTAGCGGGGGATTCTGAGATACCCGCTTATTTGATCGATGGAGTTTCCGATATTGATTCTAGTTGGCTCAAAGGTGACGAAACGATTCTCATGACGGCAGGAGCGAGTGCACCAGAAGTAGTCGTAAACGAGTGCATCGAATGGCTTGTCGAAAAATACGATGCGACCGTAGAACCGGCCATCATTCGTGAAGAAAACGTAAGTTTTCCCCTTCCGAAAGTCTTGCGGCAATTGGTGAAGTAGGTCTTTGTGACTCTATGGATTTCCGTCGAGGCTGACGATTAATCGTCTAAGGATGCGTAGCATCACTTATCGGCCAATGGCTAGTTCAATTTCGGCTTTCGGCAAAAGCCAAACCAATGATCAGTCCGACTTGGGTCTTCGAACAGTTAGCTCTTTTGACCGGATCGCTTTGAACAACACGTCGGTTGTCGGATCGTGGCCTTGAAGGATTATCGTTCCTTTTCTTAAACGCAAACCCTTTCTCGGATTTTGGTCCGGATTGCGTTTGTCTGTCCAATCGCTGACTTGAAAACCGTTGACCCACACCGCCATATGTGGACCCGTGGCAACGATTGTTTTGGTGAACCATTCTTGATCGTTGGCTACGACAAAACGGGCATTTTGGCGGCGAAAGATTCCTCCAGTACCACAATCTAACGGATTCGCACGATCATTATCTTTGAATCCGTTTTGGATCTGGCTTTCATAGCCATTCATCAAATCGCCCGGAATGCACCGAAAGAAAACGCCTGAGTTCAAGCCAGCCGAATTCGTCTTACACTGAGTTGTCAAAACAAAGTCGCCGAATTGATCGATGCTTTCGATCTGACCTTTGCCGCCCTTCATTTCTAACTCGCCCGCGACGGTAACCGAAAACTGGCTGGCCATTTTCTTTTCAGTATTCCATCCACTCAAGTCGCGACCATTAAAAAGCCTCTTTTGATTTAACGGCTTGAGCGCGATGTTACGAAACGCAATTGCGCCTTCACGAAACTGCAATCCAATAAACCCTCGCCCGAGCGGTTTCGGATTCGTATAGTCAAGTGTTTGCTGATCGTTGACCCAAACCCGTAACCGATTGTCGACGGCAACCGCCCGATAGCGGTTCCACTGGTCTGGTTCAAGTTCGACGGTGGCTTGGACGCGAAAGACGAGGCTGCCCGTTGGAAAAGGGTTTTGGTCAGTTTGGGCGATGTTGAGTTCGAAACAATCGTCAGCCGGGTCCTTTGGCCGTGGGCTGGTTCGTAAAAAGAGCCCGCTATTGGTCGTCGGGGTCGATTTGAATTCCAGCCGAATTTCAAAATCGTCAAATTGAGACGTGGTTCGGAGAAGGCCCATATCGCCGTTATCGGCTCGGATCTCACCGTCTTTGACGTGCCAATTGACGTTAGATTCGGCTTTCCATCCGTAAAGTGTTTTCCCGTCAAAAAGGGACAGCCAACCGGCGAATACCTCGTTTTTTTCCAATCCCGGCGTGAGCTCGGACCCATCAAACGCCTCTTTTTCGAACGGAATCTGTTGGCCGCAGCCAATTGCCCTCGGAACGAAGCTCAATTCCGCTATCGCAATAGCCAGGATGCCGATACGATAAGCCCGACGAAATGACCCGATGGCTCCTTTAAATGGCCTTCGAACTCTATTGGACATATTTTTCGATTTGAACATAATAGAATCGCTTTGAGTGGGTGGATATTGCGAAACGAAACTCTCTCTAAATTAGTTACTTTGCGCAGCTTGATGTTTCCTTCCCATCATGTTTGTTTTTCGACGTATCCCAGAACATCCAGTTTATTCATTCAGAGCTCGTCTTGGCAATTTTAGAGGCGTAGAGTGAACAGAAATCCGGTCTTGCATTCGCTGATTCAAACCAGACCCCAAAAGTATATCTTGTTGACCGGTGCAACGGGCTTGGTCGGTCGTTATTTGTTGCGTGACCTGTTCTTACAAGGCCGCCAATTGGCCGTTATTGTCCGTCCGCACAAGAAGTTGACTGTTGAACAGCGCGTAGAAACGATAATGCAGTTGTGGGAAGAGCAACTTGGCCAGGCTCTTCCTCGTCCCGTTGTTCTTGAAGGTGATGTCGGGGAGCCCAATCTTGGTCTAGACGCAGATGCAACGAGTTGGATTGCCTCTAATTGCAGCGAGGTTATTCACAATGCGGCTGTGCTCCAGTTTCACGGAACAGATTTCGAAAACGAGCCTTGGCGAACGAACCTGCGCGGAACCGAAAACGTCCTGAAGTTATGTCGCCAATGCAAGATTCGCAATCTTAGCTATGTGTCTACTGCCTATGTTTGCGGAGAAAGGACTGAAACCGTCCGTGAAGAGGATCTTGCGTGCGGACAGCAATTTCGAAATGACTATGAACGTAGCAAATACGAAGCTGAGTTACTGGTTCGTCATGCCAACGGTTTTGAGCGCAAAACCATTTTTCGTCCAGCCGTGATTGTTGGTGATTCCAAGACAGGTTACACGTCGACCTATCACGGTCTGTTTCTTTACCTGCGATTGCTGGCGACGCTAGTTCCACAACAAAAGAAGGACGAAAACGGTACCTTTCTGACGCCGATCCAATTGCCGTTGAGTGGCGATGAGCCGAGAAACCTGGTGCCCGTAGATTGGGTGTCGGCAGTTATCACGTATGTGAGTCAGACGCCGTCAGCTCAAAATCGAACTTATCATCTTGTCCCAGACAAGTGTTCTACGGCGCGAGAGGTAATAAATGCTTGCTATCGCTACTTCAACTCGGACGGCGTCGTCTATTGCGGGGCCGAATGTGATCGAACTGCAGACAACGAATTTGCTCAACAGTTTTTTGACAACGCGCGAGTATACGAGTCCTACGAAACTAGCGATCCATGTTTTGATAAATTAAACGTGAAGAAGTTTGTTGGGCATTTGCCCTGCCCGGCCATCGGTGAAGATGCCATCGTGCGGTTTATGAGATTTGGGCAGGCCGACAATTGGGGCAAACGCCGAACTCAACGTCCGGAAGTCGGAAGCTGGTTTTCGACCCAACTGGCCTCCGTCGTCGAAGGGGCACAAAGGATTCTAGTCGCGGATCGCCTTTCCCGTGGTCAAACAAAGTTGAGTATCGGACTCGATATTCGTGGACCTGGCGGTGGGCAATGGAAGCTGACGGCCTGTGACCAAAAATGTGAAATTACACAAGGGTTGCCGACGGATGAATACCGTTTGCTAAAAATGGATGATCTTCAGGTTGCCAAACTGGTCAACGGAAACGCTGAATCGTCAGCTGCGGCGTGGGCGACCAAGTTGAAATCCGTTCTGGCTTCCTCGTAATACGAGCGAACCGAATGGGGCTATCGGATGGATTCTGACACGTTATTACTGCGATTCTGATAGGCAGCGTATTGGTTCAGTTCGACAGTTCGATTTTTGATACTGTAGCGAATTCCGCGCCACTCGGTCGACGTTGCCAACGCGGCTCTGATGGCTGCCCAAGGCTGGACCAATTGTACAAGAATGAGCGAACACCAATAAGAGAATGGGTTGGCGCGACGGCGCGTAGTTTCGAGACCATCGCTTCGCGCGTGTTCAGTTGCGGAAGTGACGTGAAGATTGATCATCGTGATTTTTCGAACCAGGAGTATATTGCACAACTGATACGACAGCCATGTTGCCGTTAGGAAGATGGCCCAATTCCAACGACCCGTCAACGCTGACACAATGGCCACCGTCAGAGGTACTAGGATCGCCAGCCCTACGCCCATGGCGTGAGCGAAAACCAAGGGCCAGAGTTTGTGATAGAGCCTGACAGTTAATAGCTGCCGCATGATCCAGTTCATACAAGACGACAGCGATATTGTTTCATGATTGTCGACGACAAGATCTGCAACTCGATGAACTCTCAATTTGTGATCGGCAAGCACGGATGAAATCATCGTATCTTCACAAAGAGCGGTGCTCCATCGGTTGAGCAGGCCCGTTTTTTCAATCACGTCCATCCTAATTGCGAGTGATCCTCCCCAAGCGATTTGATAAAGTTGCATTTGTACGATTGCGGCGGCATTCCAGATTTGACGTACCCAACTTCCGACTCGCTCGTCCATCGGTGAAAACCAGCGGTTGCCGGTTGATGCGCCTATCTGTTCTTCTGCCAAAGGCGTTACCAGTTTGCTTAGCCAACATGCGTCGACAATGGCATCCGCGTCGAGAAGGGCTACGATTTCGATTTCCGGTCCGAGTTGTTTGATCGCATACACGATTGCCTGGCATTTCAGACTGCCATGCGAAGACACGGTTTCGAACACGTGAACGAACTGGTGGATATGAATTTCTGCTCCGTTGGCTG
>CAMYNE010000092.1 GCA_947259675.1 uncultured Pirellulaceae bacterium | reverse complement strand
TTGTCATCGTGAATGTGGCCGACGACGAAACTGATACCGAAAAACACCTGGCCGATTTGCCGGAAGGCACCCAGGCCGTTGCCCTGAGTTTGTCACTGCAAATGGATCTGGAACAGATGGACGATGCTGAGCGGGCAGAATTTTGTGCAGAAATGGGCGTCGAAGGTTTTGATCGAAATCGTCTCTTGCAGACAATCATGGATGCTTCCGGCCAGATGCTGTTTTTTACGGCGGGTGAAAAAGAAGTCCGTACCTGGATCCTTCGAAAAGGCGGTACAGCCGAAGATGCGGCCGCCGGAATTCATACCGATTTGGCCCGCGGATTTGTGCGTGCTGAAACGATGACCTGTGACGACCTGTTTCGCGTCGGCAGCGAGCGAGAAATCAAAGCTCAAAACCTGATGCGCAAGGAACACAAAGAATACGTCGTGCAGGACGGCGACATTTTACATATTTTGGCCAGCACCTAGTACTACAGCGCAAGGTAGCGGAGCAAACAAGCAAGAATGGTAAAAGATGGGGGTAAAAGATGCGATGGCCAGTGCGCGGACCGGCTTCGCCCGAAAGCTTGATTTTTCACGACGTATTTTTTACCAGAGTCTTCTTCCGACAACTTTGACTTGAACTTTGGCTCGCATTATGGCTAGACAGAATTGACATTCCGGCAAGGGCTCGGCATTCCAGATTAGACCGGATATGCGTTTGAGCCGATTGAACTATAATTTAAGCCGTCCAGTTACTGAGGTGGGATTATCCTGCGAGACAATCCAATGAAAATATTCCGACGTTATGTTTTCGAAATCTCGCCCCATTCATTGCCACGACGCTTGTTTCGTCCTTCCGAACGACGTGGACGACATGAATTACCAAACAGGCAACAAACAACACTGAGACGACCAACACCATCGACCGTTGCGAGAGAACGGGAGTTTAAGTGAATGAGTCACAACCAGAAATTCGATCAATTGAGGTTGATGGACACTGATTTCGGACCGGACACTGACGCCAGTTGTCAGGGTCTTCAAATCAATGTCAACGACATTCCTGGGATGTTTGCTTTTATCGGCACCGATCAGTGCTATCGGTTTGCCAACAAACAGTGCGAGAGGTTGTACGGAGTCTCTCAATCGCAAATCGTAGGTAAGCATATCCGGGAACTGATTGACCAGGCGGCTTTCGATTCAATCCGCCCAAAAATCGAGGATGTGCTCGCGGGCCATCCAGCTCAATTCGAGTTTCGCGCCGAAACGCAAGCCGGTAGGTGGTGGATGAGTTGCAGCTGCGTTCCACACTTTGTGGATGGCAACCTTGACGGATTCTTTGCCCACACTACTGCCAATTCAGATCATGCCAGAACGCAGTATGAATTGGAAAAGGAACAAGGTTTATTTGAAGGGGTTGTACAAGGCGTACCGGATGCATTGATGCTCGCAAGCCTGGACCGCACGATTACGTTTTGCAATCCAGGCACACGACAAGTGTTTGGTTACGAACCGCATGAACTGATCGGCCAGTCTACGTTAGTCTTGTATGACGATCCGGAAGAACACCGGAAGCAAGGTCAGATTCGATTCCACCCGGACGCGGATAAACAGCTGGCACAAGTGGAAGTCATGATGCGGCGGAAGTCGGGCCAGGCATTTCCGGCTGAAATGGTCGGAACAATTCTGAAGACGAAGAATGGCGAACCGCTTGGGTTCCTGGGGTTGATTCGAGATATAACAATACGCAAGGAATCCGAAGCGGCGCAGCAACGCCACTATCGCGTACTCGAAGCTCTTTCAACCGGAACACAGCTCAACGACCTGCTGACCTTAATCATCCAAATGGCGGAAGAAGCTCGTCCGGGTATGCTTGGTTCGATCTTGTTACTCGACGAAACAAAACAACATCTCGGAACGGCATACACCACAAGCCTGCCGGAAGACTTCAACCGAGCGATTGATGGATTGAAAATCGGACCCACCGTCGGATCTTGTGGCACCGCTGCGTTTCTCGGTAAACGAGTTATTGTTGAAGAAATTGCGACCCATCCTTTTTGGAAAAACTATCGGGAACTGGCAGCATCGGCCAACTTAAAAGCCTGTTGGTCGGAGCCGATTTTTTCTCCAGAAGACGAGATTCTGGGTACTTTGGCAATGTATTTTCACGAACCCCAGTCTCCAACGGACCGGGATTTGGATTTGCTTAGGGAGTCTGCCCAGCTGTCGGGAATCGTCATCGACCGAGCACGAACCAATGATCGTGTCCGACAAAGCGAAGAGCGGTATCGTTCGCTGGTCGAAGCCTCATCGTCAGTCGTTTGGACAACGTCGCCGCATGGACGTTTCACGACGCCACAACTGGCTTGGGAAAAGTACACAGGACAGCCGTGGGCAGAACATCAAGCAAACGGCTGGATGCGGATGATTCATCCGGGAGATCTGGATCGTTTGATTTCGAGTTGGCTTGAATCTGTTAATCAAGGCATCAACTACAAGACACATGGCAGAATGTGGAATGCCGAAAGCCAGCAGTATCGTTACTTTGAAGCCCAAGCCGTTCCGATTCGAGACGAAGGGGGCCAAATTGTTGAATGGGTTGGAACGACAACCGACGTCCATGAGCGACGCACGGCGGACCAAACTCTGCAGGTAAACGAAGAACGTTTGAGTCTGGCGTTTCGTGCTACTAACGATGCCATCTGGGATTGGGATTTGAGCGATAACACCGTCTGGTGGAACGAAGCCCATCAAAACCAGTTCGGTCGCCCTGCGGAACCAGTGAACTACTGGCAATGGTGGAATGATCGCATTTATCCGTCCGATCGCAATCGCATACGATTATCTCTGGACGCATTTGCCAAAGGCGAGGGTCAAACGGATCGGTGGACAGGGGAATTCCGATTTCGGCGGGATAATGGTAGTTACGCTCATATTGTTGATCGGGCGTTACGCGCTTGTGACGAAGAGGGCCGACCGGTTCGGGTGCTGGGCACGATGCTGGACGTCAGCAGCCGTCGGGCCTTGGAAAAACAGGTGCTTGAGGCGGCTACCGAAACGCAACGGGCCATCGGTCACGACCTGCACGACGGAGTCGGACAAGAGCTTACCGGTTTGGTAATGCTTGCCGACTCGCTCACCGAGGCGCTGCGGCGAAAATCGCTTCCCGAAAACCAGCTGGCTGAGAAAATCAGCGTAGGAATTGAACGCACATTGGAGCAAGTTCGAAATCTGGCTCGAGGAATGAATCCGGTCGAAGTTGATCCTCACGGATTGGCATCTGCTCTGATTGAGCTTGCTGACCATGCCTGCCAACTCTATGGGATTGAATGCCAGTTTTCCTGCAGCGATGGACTGTTCGTGAACGATTCCGAGACGGCAACGCAGTTGTTCCGTATCGCACAGGAAGCCATTACCAATGCCGTCAAACACGGCCATGCGACCCGAATTGTTGTCGAGCTTTCGCTGTTTGATGGTGTCGTCGAATTGAAAGTTATTGATAATGGGTGCGGGATCTCTGAAAAGGACTTGGAAAAAGGTACGGGCATGAGATCCATGTTGTATCGAGCGGACGTAATCGGGGGCACGCTACAGATCGCCCCACGTCATCAATATGGCACAATTGTTACCTGTAAGTTGCCTTGGATTCACGGACGAAATTCGATAAGCAGTGACGAGGAACTTTCTTGTGAATCCACGACTGATTCAACGCCTTAAAACGTGTTATTTTTTCGAGAGCACAAATGGATACTCAAAAAAAAGCAATTAAAAACTTGGTTGTTTCCAGTATTTTGATCGTTGATGACCACCCGGTTTCCCGCGACGGGTTGGCCACCAGAATCGCGATGGAATCGGATCTTGAAGTCTGTGGCGAAGCAGCGGACGTTGTCAGCGCACTGCAGGTCATTGATTCCTGCCAACCAGACCTGGCAATCATTGATATCTCTTTAGAGACGGGAAGCGGAATCGAACTGGTTAAGGAAGTAAAAGCGAGATTTCCCAGTGTACGAACGCTTGTGTGGTCGATGTTTGACGAGTCACTTTATGCGGAGCGAGCGATTCAAGCCGGCGCGATGGGTTATGTCAACAAGAAAAACGTACGGGAGACGATGATCGAAGCTATCCGCACTGTTCTGGCAGGAAACGTTTATCTCAATCCTGAGCACGTATCGAAAATGCTCAATCGTTTGGGTCGCGGCGCAGGAATAGAAGCCAGATCTCCAGTCGCAGCTCTTTCGGATCGTGAGTTGGAAGCTTTTTCGCTGATAGGTCAGGGACTCAAAACGTCCGAAATCGCCCAACGAATGGATCTGACACCGAATACAATTGAAACGTATCGCGGGCGGATAAAAGAAAAACTGGAATTGAAGCATTCTGCTGAACTTGCGCGGGCCGCGACTCAATGGGTTTTGGAAAACGGCTAATCGCGTCTGACCTGCCCTTGTGAAATCTGGTTCCGCCGTCCCACTCGCTTCAACGAATGGCGTAGTGGATTCCACCTCATTCGTCGACTGGTTTCCAGCCAGCAAGACAACCGCTTTTGAGACTTTGATTCGGCTCGCCACGCAGTACATTAAATGAGACGCACGGTTTGCGAAGGTGAAGTTGAGCCGTAAGTCAATCTACATGCTCTTTCAAAGTGGGGTCGGAACAGATAAGAGTTGATTTTGTGAAGCTGCTATTTCACCTTGATGTGCACCTTGGCGCGACCCGGGTTGGTTTCAACCCGGGTTTTTCCAATAACGAATGAAATCGTTTCTACGGACCACAACAACTATCGACCAGCAACGCTATGGATTATTCGGGCGTCGACGAAGATTTGACGCAACCACCAAAAAAGGGAACGCAATGCTCGTGCTAACAAGAAAAGTTCAGGACGCAATTCGAATCGACGACGACATTCGAATTGTCATTGTTCGCTGCGAAAAAGACAAAGTTCGGATTGCGATTGATGCTCCCGATGAAGTTCTCATTTTGCGTGAGGAGTTGTGGCTTCGGCAACAGGATTTTGTTGAAGCAACAGTTGACGAAAAACCAGGTTTTGCTTTTGACGGCCAATGAACACTGATAGACGCTAATCTCAGGAGCGACGTCCCCTTTGTCCGTTCTGACGTAGCGCTGTAGTACTAGCTTGTTGTTTGGAATGCCGAAAGCGTTGCTGAACACGCGGTTAAACGATCTCCACGTTGACATGGCACTACGTCGAAACTGCGAACTGGGAAAAGTCGATTTCGAGATCTTTGTTCACATCCGTGGAGACCGGAGGCATTGGGTATTTCAGCCCAGAAGCGCAATTAAAAAGGACGGTGCGATCGTCTCGAGAAATCCAGCCGTCAGCCAGTGCCTGCCGATAGGCTGCGACGGTTGCGGCGCCCTCCGGGCATAACAATACGCCTTCGATTTTGGCGATCTGATCGCGCGCAGCGAGGATTTCTTTGTCTGGAATGTCAATGCAAAAACCGCGCGATTCGCGTACCGCACGAATGATCAAAAAATCCCCAATCGCATCGGGAACCCGAATACCGGATGCAACCGTGGATGCACCGTGCCAGAACTCGGCCTGTTCATCGCCGTTGCGCCAAGCTTTGACGATGGGCGCGCAAGATGCAGACTGAACGGCGACCATTCGTGGTAACGGGCCATCGATCCAACCGATTTCTTTGAGTTCCTGGAATGCTTTCCACATTCCGATCAATCCGGTTCCTCCGCCGGTTGGGCAGAAAATCACATCCGGAAGCTGCCAATTTAACTGTTCGGCCAGTTCCAGGCCCATCGTTTTTTTCCCTTCGATTCGATAAGGCTCTTTCAAAGTGGAGACGTCGAACCAGCCTACTTTCGTTTTGCCTTCGGCGATGATCTTGCCGCAGTCGTGGATCAACCCGTTAACTCTCCATGTGTCGGCGCCCAGTTGTTGTATTTCCCGAAGATTGATTTCGGGAATATCGGCTGGACAAAGCACCGTCGCTTGGAGCCCTGCCCTTCTTGCATAAGCTGCCAGTGCTGATCCAGCGTTCCCATTCGTCGGAATCGCCAGGTGTTGGATGCCAAACTCTTTGGCCATCGATACCGCGATGCACAGACCACGGGCTTTGAAAGATCCGCTCGGCAAGCGGCCTTCGTCCTTGATGCCTACAAAACCGGCCCGTCCGCCCATACTCAACGCCGCTTGTCTAAGCCTGATAAGTGGAGTTATGAATTCGCCCAGAGAAATCTGGTTTTCAGGTTTCGTCACGGGTAAGAACGGTGCGTATCGCCAGAAGCCTTTTTCAACTGAGGCGTAGATGTCCTGCTTTGTTACGTTCCGTGCCAGACGATGCAAATCATAACGCACGAGCAACGGTTTCCCGACGCGCGAGAGCCCATGAATTTGTCCGGCAGGATAGGTCTCGCCTGTGAGTGAGCATTCGAGATGACTGACAAAGGTCGCGTTCATATCCCGCCTTTTGACGACGACAAATAGTTACGTTACCGAATACTTTGCATGGTTTCGCAGACAAATGCAAGAAAATCTCCCGTTTTATTCAGGATCTACGCGTGATCACTAGCGATCTAAGTTTGGAACCGAAAAACTCGTCCAGTTCACGCGAATTAACACAATGTTGAATCGTCGTCTCGCACGAGAATCTGCAAACCAATAACATGTCGATGTAATTCGGTTGTTCGTTTTGTGTTGGGAATCACATGAAGTCAATCATTCTGTTGTTTGACAAAGTTCTGCGAAAATTCACGCCCGATCCATTTGTGATCGCGATTATTCTTTCGGTCATTACGATTGGACTCGCTTGCGCTTTTCCGCTTGAATCTGCGACGAGCCAGACGCCGGGAGAGCGGTTTACTTTTGTCGTAGAAGCTTGGGGCAGCGGGTTTTGGGATCTTGCCAAGTTCACCATGCAAATGTCGATGATTTTGCTCGGCGGATTTGTCGTGGCGACATCACCTCCGGTGAAGTGGTTGTTGCTGAGGCTGATCGGGTTCATCGATTCACCAACCAAGGCGGTCTTGTTTTGTACATTTGCGGCCCTCATCGCATCCTGGGTCAACTGGGGATTTGGATTGGTGATCGGCGGCGTTGTTGCGCTGGAGGTGGGAAGACGGATGCCCAAAGTGCCTTTTCGTTTGCTGGTTGCCAGCAGTTACAGCGGATTTTTAGTCTGGCACGCGGGGCTTTCGGGCTCAATTCCTCTTCTGCTCAATACGCCAGACAATTTTTCGTCACCCTGGGTCGGTGGAACCGTGCCACTCAGCCAGACGATCTTCAGCCCGTTGAACTTGATCGCATTGGCATCG
>CAMYNE010000091.1 GCA_947259675.1 uncultured Pirellulaceae bacterium | reverse complement strand
GACGTGACCCGGGCCCTGTTGCCAAGAATAGATCCAACTTCATCGAGATGCATCGCAAGAACGCAAAGATGCTTGGAGTTGAACACGGCGAGACCGTGAAAGTGCTTTCTCGACGTGGAGAGATTGAAGCTGAAGTTTGGGTTTCACCGCGCGTTCGTTTCGGATGCATCTGGATGCCGATGCACTTCGCCGAATCTCGAGCCAACTTGTTAACCAACGACGCCGGAGATGCCATCACCGGCACGGGCGAATACAAGGTCTGCGCCGTTCGCGTCGAAAAGCTAAACCGTTCATCAAATGGGCATCCCAGCGGCCAAGAAACCGCAGTGAAAACGTAGAGCAATCGAACGGGACGACCTGATGTTCGACGCCTGAAATTAACGGAATAGAATTCTATCCTAAATCTCCCAATTTTTGTTGACGACGCGCATTTGGATCTGCAATTCGTTTCGGAATGAATCTTGAATAAACCAAAACCACTTCGTGTCGGCGGTGTCCCGGAACACTTCAATTTGCCTTGGCACCTTGCGCAAGAAAACGATGCGTTTGCAAAGGCCGATTTAGACGTCGAGTACATTGACTTTCCCGGTGGTACCGGGGCGATGACACGCGGTCTCACAGATGATGAGATTGATCTCGCGCTGGTGTTGTCCGAAGGCGCGGTCGCCAATGTGCTACAAGGCAACACGATTAAGATTGTGAAGGTCTACGTTCAGTCGCCTTTGATCTGGGGGATTCATGTCGACGCCGATAGTGACTATCACGATATCGGCGACATTCGCGATCGGCGTTACGCCATCAGCCGCCGAGGTTCCGGTTCACACTTGATGGCGATCGTCGATGCGGCTGAACGCGGCTGGGATACCGACAAAATGGAATTCGTAATCGTTGGCGGCTTGGCGGGTGCGAGAACGGCTTTGTCCAACGGAGAAGCCGATGCATTCCTTTGGGAACGATTTATGACTCAGCCCTATGTCGACAACGGAGAGTTTCGGAGAATTGGCGATCGAAGCGTTCCCTGGCCCGCCTTTGTTGTCGCCGTACGTGAAGATGTCCTTGTACAACGTCGTGACGATATTCGAAGGATGCTTGAAATCGTTGACACCGAATGCCAAGAGTTGATGGAAAATCCCAAAGCGGTCCGACTCATCTCGACTCGTTACAACTTGGATCCGAGCGAAACTCAAGCCTGGTTTGATCATGTCAGGTGGCATATTGGTTTTGACAAACCAACCGAGGATCTTGATCGGGTCATCGGATATCTGAAGAAAGTCGACATTATCGAGAATCAGGATTTGAAATCTGACGACGTCTGGACAGACCTGCAAACGCGAGACTCAAAGGTCTGACGCCGTGGGGGCGTGAATGGGTTGCCAGCCGGTCAAAGTCGCTATCGCTCCGCCCACCGTTGCTCGACTCTCCCGAGCAGTGATCCAGTCGTCTCGACTCGGAGAGACGACTGAGACATGCCTTGCGTTTTCCGCTTCCTGCAAATCCGACGCGTGTGTTCCCGATGTCCAGATTCAGCCCCCTCCGGGACTAACGGTCCGGACATCGTTAACCGAGTCCCCAGCTAGCTTCAGGCCTCCCTGCGGGAGGAATCACCAACCATACTCGATATCCAGTTTCGTAACTGCCTTCGAACAACACCCAACAATAGCCGCCCGAAAGGACACCCTAGCCGTCCCCAAGGGACACCCGACAATAGCCCAGCGATTTATCGCTGGGATGCCTTTTTCGACAATTCCACCTGTCTCATGCTTTTCAAGTAAGATAACAAATCCAAAACCTCGTTGTCATTCAACGTGTCTAGAAGTCCGTCGGGCATCATCGAGACGGAAGCCACCTTGCGGGATTCGATTTCTGATTTGGCGATCGTTACTGGTTCCGTTTCGTTGGCGACGCCCAGTTTCAGCACGCGCTTGTTTTCTGTGGCGACAACTCCGGAATAAACTCGACCGTCTTCGGTGAGTACGATATTCATTTTATACGCGTCTTGAATCACAGCGCTCGGCGTCAGGATGTTGCTGATCAAATATTCGGTGTCCGAACGGTTGGAACCAGTAATATCGGGTCCGATAACTCCACCGTGTCCAAATAATTTGTGGCACGAGGCACAAACACGGTTGAATAACAATCGCCCATTTGATGGATTGGCCGTTGAAATCGCTGTGATCGTCATCATGCTGCGGTACTTGGTGAGTTGAGCTTCCTTGTCGGCCGAGAGTTCATCGATGGAACCCCAAACTTCAACAAAGCCGTTACCCACGACTCGTCGAAGTATGCGGGCAACGTAGGCCGGAACGTCACGACGAGGAATGGTGCCGTCTTTGATGGCCATCGTCAGCTTCCAGCCAGAACCACTTCGTGCCGCCAGCGTGTGTACGACCTCTAACTTGTCTTGTTCGTTGTATTGTGAATACTGTTTCAAAAGGGTGTCGGCCAAACCATCGTCGTCAAACGCGGCCATCGCGCGAATCGCCTCGCGCCGGAGCGAATCATCGGCAAGAAGTTTGGGCAATTGATCTATTAACTCGCTGCGTTTACGACCGACCAGACCACGAAGTGCCTGGCGGCGATCGTCAAGTTTGGCCGATCTATCATTCAAGGTCATCAACATTGTTTTGGCCGCGATGGTGTCGCCAAACTGTTGCGACAACTGAAGAGCGATCCGAGCCGATTCGCCGCTTGAATTGCGCAACTTCGCATAAACTTCTGGCCAGTTCGTTGGTGCTTTCACGTCATAACGGCCTTCCAGTCCGTCTTGCATGCCCAGCAACATCGGTTGTCGATTGTTTTTTGCGGCTGCGATTCCGGCCGCCAATGTGTGGAACTGTTCGGCGTCAGCCAGTCGTCTAGCAATGTGCCGCGATAACATCGGGATCTTTGACGACCCAGCGAGTTTCAGCGCGCGATCAGGATTTCTTGCTACCAGCGGTTCCAATCCGAACCAAATCATTTTCGGAATGTTGTGATCGTTAATGTCTTGCTCATGCTGCACGAGTGCTTCGATAATCGGCCACTTCGACGAGTCGCTCATTCGCTGCAGCGCAGCGGCGAGATACAGGCGCACGACCGGAGAAGCGTCACTATTGGCCATCGAGGCAAAACTGCTCACCGCGGCAGCAGTTGGAGCCCGGTCTTCACAAAAAAACTGAATTGCCCACGCTCGAACATATTCGTCTTGATCGCGAAGAAAATCTTGCAGATCCGTTGGCTTCAACTCGCCCATAATCTGAAGAGTCCAGAGGGCACGAAGCCGCAATTCGGTCGGATTGAATTGGCCCAAGAGAGAATTTAGTTCCTCAACCGCTTTGACATCAATTTCCACGCCTGAAGCAGCTCGATGTTGCAAAATGATTCGCGCGCGACGAGCGTGCCAGGCACTGCTTTGGTTTTGCAGTGTTACCAATTCCAAATCAGTCAGCTCTGTGAGATCGGCATATCGTCCTTCGAAATCAGGAGCTTTGACTTGTTGCGATGTAAATCGAAAGATACGCCCGGTTTCTTTATTCAAGACCTCTTTACCGCAGATATCAGCGTCGTGCCAATCGAGCACATAAACCGCACCATCCGGACCGATTTCTACGCTAAAGCCAATCCACTGAGCGTTGTTTGCCAGCGCAAAATCATCGCCGTGATGACCGACGTATCCGCTGCCTTTGGGTTCAAGAATATCCGTCAAAACCGCATGCTCATGAATGTTTGCCATGAATATCCGTCCACAGTATTCCTGAGGAAACGCATCAGACAGATACACCCGCGCACCGCCGTGTGCCGATCGGTGACGGTGGTCAGCAATTGTCTGAATGTCGCTATACACGTGGCGATTGAAGTGGCTTCCTCCCTGGCGATGGTAAATGCCGCCGGGGATCACATGCCACAAGTGTGGAATCACACAGGCGGTGATGAACAGCTGGCCTTTGGCGTCATAGTCCATGCCCCAGGGATTGCTAAATCCGTGAGCAACCACTTCGAATCTGCGTTTTGTTGGGTGATACCGCCAGACCCCTCCATTGATGTCAACCGGTTCGCCGTCAAATTCCATTTTCGGGGGAAAGGGGTCTCTGTGTTTGTACAACTTGCCTTTACCGTCAGGCGCACCTACGCGTGAAGGAGTTGCAAAGCCCTGGCAGCCGTACAGCCATCCGTCTGGTCCCCAATGAAAACTGTTTAGTGTTTCATGACGATCGCGAATGCCCCAGCCGGTCAGGCGGACTTCGATGTCATCCATATCAGCTTTGTCGTCGCTGTCTCGATCCGGAACGAACAGCAAGTTGGGTGGCGCGCCCAGCCACAGACCTCCCATACCCACGGCAATGCCTGCGGGAAACGGAATGCCTTCGGCAAACACAGTTCGTTTGTCGGCCACGCCATCGCGATCGGTGTCTTCAAGAATCAAGATGCGGCTGTCACCTGAATTCGCAAAGCCGGATCCTCGGGATTCGTAATCACGGTTTTCAGCAATCCACAGGCGGCCTTTTGAATCCCAACAAAACGCCATCGGTTGGGTGATCATCGGTTCCGAAGCAAATACGTTTACCTGAAAGCCATCTTTCAATGTCATGATTTTGACGGCTTTTTCAGGTGTCAGGAATTCTGCGCGTCGCCCCTCCTTTTGGGCCTGCCCCCATTGAGCTGACGGCATGTCTTGGCCTGAAAACCTCGACCACCGTTCGGTTACAGCAACGTCGTCCAATTTTCCAGTGTAGATAAAGAGTTGATGGCGAATCTTCTCCTGGTTTCCCTTTGCAATTTTCCAGTCGCCCAGACGAGCCCGCGTCGGGCCGACTCCCATTTGATCGTCGACTCTCCACGGCTGCGGAAACCCTTTGTTTTGTGGATGATCGAAGATGGCGATGTGGTCATAGTCGGTGTGGCCATCGATCCGCATCCCTACGTCAAGCCAAACACTTCGTTGCCCTTCTGCTCGCGCGCCGAGTCCGCGAGCACTGTTGACAACTTCGCCATCGGTTTCTGGGGTCCACGGCATTCGCAAGAAAAGGCCGCCATAATCGTACTTGCCGATCGTGATGTCGGTTTTGGCATCACCCGTCCATTGCAAGTCCAACGTGTAGCTTCCGTCCCGCGCTGACATTGACCAGATCTGAGATTCCTGCAACACGACTGAACCGTCTTTGCCTAACAAGTCGTAGACGGTTTGCCACTGAACGC
This sequence comes from uncultured Pirellulaceae bacterium, assembly GCA_947259675.1. Taxonomy (GTDB): domain Bacteria; phylum Planctomycetota; class Planctomycetia; order Pirellulales; family Pirellulaceae; genus Mariniblastus. The sequence goes on along the minus strand of CAMYNE010000091.1, from coordinate 2,136 downwards.
TGTCGGCAGAGGTCGCGGCCTCGGCCGTCACAATTCGTACTGCAACGCGTCGCCAATGAGTTCCCTCAGGGTGATGAAAATAGTCCCGCCCGTTCAGCCGAGTGAAACCCCAATACAGTCCGGTCTGATGTTTGTGATGTCCTGGACTAAACTGTGTCAAAATACGTTTTCCATCCGGTGCGACAATCGGATGGATGTAAGGTCGAAAATCCGGCTGGGCGGATTGAGTTAGGATTGGCGAATCTGACTCGCCACGAAAAACGTGGATGCGATCGCCAGAATCGTCAATTGCTGTTCGCAGATGAACTTTTTCAGCTTGACGCGCGCTTGCGATATTGCTGTTACAAAACAAAGGAACCAACAGCAACGAACTAAAGATGAAATTCCACACCGATTGAGCCTCTACAATGACTTGCTGTCGCAACGCAATGACACAGATTACCGTAATTTCACACGGAGTTCGAGATTATGAGGCAAGTCACTTCGCCGAGCCGAATCCCAAACACGACTCCTTTTGTGTGGCTGACGATTTTCTTCGGTCCATCCGGTAATATTAGACTCCGATTTCAGCGTTGCTACGATGACAAAAGGAATGGCTTTTTTAGAGGTCGGAGGGCGGAAATTGTTCTGACGAAATCTGAAATTTCAGATTTTCAAATTTGAGATGGATGCAACTCGGCTACCTCGGGAGACGCCCCCGTGTTTACGCGGTGGGAGCTTCACTATCAACCTAGATGCGAAATGATTGGCACAACTCAGTTCGGCCATTCGTTGACAGTGTTTGTTTCAGCAAATGCGATTTGTCAAGAATCAAAAATGCGGCTGTTACGCAAGAACAGGTAGTTGTCGGACTGGCGCATGGATCTCCAGTTCGTAGTTCTCCATCAAGCCTGTGCGAATTTGCTTATGATCTGCATGTACGGCTTATGCGGGTAAATTGGGAAAGCAGGACTTTGGCGATTAGCCGAGCTAACGTGTGGTTTCGCTCGTTAATATTTATGGGTTGTGTCGGAAGTTCGTTTCCTAAATCGACTTGTCGTCCTTCAGTTTGATTTTATAAATGTTCCTTTTAAAAGGCGTAGACTTTTTTTGCCGATAATTTGGAACATTCAATTGATTGAATAATCGACAAATTACTATGATTCGGAAGGCGGATGATGATCCTCTCAACATGTAGATTCGTGTCAACGATCGCAATCGTTCTCGTTTTTGGCGCCATCAGCGTCTTTGCTCAACAACAACCTGTTGGACAAGTTCCTGACCAAGACGCAGGTACGACGATCAACATCGCCGATTCCCGCACAGTTGGCACTTATTTTAACGCAAATGACTGCGGTTCATGTGGTAGTGCCAACTCATGCAGTACGGGCAATAGCTGTTTGGGAAACGGGCTTTTGGGGCGCGGGTTCATCAAGCGAAGCGATCATGCGTTTGATCGGTTCATCAGTCCAATGACCAATCCGGTTTTTTTTGAAGACCCGCGACAACTCACCGAGGCGCGTGCATTGTTCCTGCAGCACAAAGTTCCGCTTGCGGCTGGAGGTGGCGATGTGCAGCTCTATGCTCTGCAGTTGCGAGCTCGTCTGAGCGAAAACGTATCTTTGATCGCGACCAAGGATGGCTACATCACCTCTTCCAATGCGTTGATCAACGACGGTTGGGCGGATCTTTCGGCTGGGTTGAAATTCACGCTTAAACGCGATGTGCAGCGGCAAAGACTTCTTAGTGGTGGATTCATGTTTGAATTGCCCACGGGTGAAGCAGATCCGTTGCAAGGCAACGGCGATGGTGAACTCAACCTTTTCTTAACCGGCGGTCGACAGATCGGTTGTCGTTCGCACTGGATTTCAGCCTCTGGGCTTCGCGTTCCAATGAATGCGACTGACGAATCGTTGAGTTGGTACTGGTCGAACCATTTCGATTACATGATTCGAGACCGTGTTTACCTGTTAACCGAACTCAACTGGTACCATTGGTTGCAAGCCGGCCAGGACGGTCCTGTACCGGGAGTAGAAGGATTGGATCTATTCAATCTCGGTTCACCCGGAGTTGCCGGAAACGACATCGTAACGGCGGCGGCTGGTATCAAGTTTAAGCCCAATTGCCACAACGAGGTCGGATTCGCTTTCGAGTTTC